>CAZAZH010000015.1:0-2228 GCA_964489585.1 uncultured Syntrophomonas sp. | reverse complement strand
TTAGTTTCCAGGATTAAACCTATTCTTACCCCTGGGGCTATAGTTACCTCTCCTCGTACGGCCACCCACATGGTTGTAACTGAATTTGGTATCGCCAACATGAAAGGTAAGAGCACCTGGGAAAGGGCAGAAGCGCTTATTAATATTGCCCATCCCAAATTCCGGGATGAATTAATTAAGGAAGCTGGAGAAATGAAAATCTGGAGAAAATCCAGTAAAATTGCTGCGGAATCATCTTCCTAGATTTTACGGTTCCCTTTAATACACCTTTACCAGAAAGAGCCCGGTGCGGGTCCCCTGCACCAGGCTCTTTTCGATTTAGATTGCTTTATTGACTTAATGTTTTATTCCATATTTTTGGGCTTTGCGTACTACAGTGGATTGGTTAACCTCCAGTACCCGCGCTACCTGATAGCTGGAACGATAGCGGGTGAAGGCATTTTCCAGAAGCTGTCGTTCAGTATTCTCCACCGCCTGCCGCAGCGGTATCAAGCGCATACCATCCCCTGTTTGGGTAGAACCAGTCTCAATATTTGCAGGTAAATCCTTGATAGTAATAATGTTATTTATACTGGTAACCACCAGTCTTTCCATTAGATTTTCCAGTTCTCTTACATTACCTGGCCAACTATATTCAACCAGGCAGTTATATACACTATTGTCGAGCCGTTTTTTCATTCCATACTTTTCATTAAAAACATTGATAAAGTAATTCATAAGCACCGGAATATCTTCCTGGCGTTCCCGCAAAGGAGGTACCGTTATGGGAATAACATTTAAACGGTAATACAAATCTAACCGGAACTGGCCTTTATCAATCATTTCCATTAGATTGCGATTAGTACCGGCAATTATCCTGCATTCAACTTTAATAGATTCAACCCCACCTACCCGCATAATTTCTTTATCTTGCAGAGCCCGCAATAATTTAACCTGTAAATTCAAAGGTAATTCACCTATCTCATCCAGGAAAAGTATTCCTCCCCGGGCAAGCTCAAACAAACCCACCTTACCTGTTTTACTGGCCCCGGTAAAGGCTCCGGCTTCATAACCAAAAAGTTCAGATTCCAGCAAGTTCTCAGGGATAGCGCCGCAATTTACCCGAATAAAAGGGCCATCTTTGCAGCTACTGTTGGAATGAATTATTTCTGCCACCAAATCCTTACCTACACCTGATTCACCCTGTATCAATACGGTCGAATCCACTGCCGCTACCCTTATAACCATATTTACCAGTTCCTTCATTTTGGCCGAGGTCATTACCAGGTTGCGCGAATTCACCAGTTTCATCTGCTGTAATTCTGTCTTATAAAGTTCATGCAGCCCTTCCACCCGTTCCAATCGGCGCTGCAGCGTATTAAGTTCCGTTATATCACGAACATTAGTTACCACCATAATAACATTGCCTTTGTCATCATAAATCGGATTACTGGTTACCAAAGCTTCTTTACCGGTACTGGCAGTCAGGGTTAGGCTGGCCCTTTCTCCCGACTCCAAAGCAGCCAGGGTTCCGGAACGCGAGAATACACCCTCCTTAACCAGGTCTGCCATATTGCGCCCTACACATTGTTCGTGGGTAATCCCCATTATACGTTCAAAACCCTTGTTAATCCTCAGGGTATTTGCTTGACCATCAGTTACATAAAGCCCATCAAACATGGATTCTATTACTGCTTCCATTTCCCTTTCCCGTAAACCTTCAACATGTTCTAGCTTACGTTCTAATTCGTTCAGCTCGGTTATATCGCGCACATTGGTTACTACCAGGATTATATTCCCGTGTTCATCATATATGGGATTACTGGTTACCAGGGCCTCTTTTCCGGTACTGGCAGTCAGGGTTAGGCTGGCCCTTTCTCCCGACTCCAAAGCAGCCAGGGTTCCGGAACGCGAGAATACACCCTCCTTAACCAGGTCTGCCATATTGCGCCCTACACATTGTTCGTGGGTAATCCCCATTATACGTTCAAAACCCTTGTTAATCCTCAGGGTATTAGCATGACCATCAGTTACATACAATCCGTCAAAAGATGATTCAATAATAGCTTCCAGCTCGTTGTTAAGCCGCCTGGTGTATTCGGAATCTCGTACCAGCATTTCTATTTCTGATATATCCCTTAGTACCAGTACTCGACCTATACGCTCCTCGTTTAAAAATACATCCTTACGATACGGAATATAACTGGAGCCGTTAAATGTTACTTTATTATCCGGATAAACTATCTCCC
>CAZAZH010000014.1:0-28785 GCA_964489585.1 uncultured Syntrophomonas sp. | reverse complement strand
GTTAATCCTTTTTCCCATTTTCCATTTATAATAACCACATCACCGGGAAATTGGTCTTCTGAGCTCAGCTTGCCCATATCTGTAACAGAATATCTCGGGGGCATAGTAACTCCTCTAAAAAACCTATTCCTGGAAAATTGTGCAGCCTGGTTTATATCCCCCAGCAATTCCTCAGCAACATAGCCATTTGTTGTACCGGCAATAATTACTATGGTTTTGCTTTCCAAAGCTTTATTTATTGCAGGAATAAACAACATTGATTTAGCAATTAACCTTTTACCTGCTGCCGGGGTTATTAGAAACTGTTTTGTAATAATCTTTTCATTGTCCACGCCAAATCCTCCATACTTAATACATCCATCTTATCACCAGTATTATTAATTTGTATTTTATCGCTGATTATTTACACCGTCTATTGATATGTATATCTGAAATGTTTTCCTCATAACACAAAAAGCCCGATATTTCGGGCTTAGCAGGCTATAAAATGGCGCGCCCGGCAGGATTCGAACCTGCGACCTCCAGATTCGTAGTCTGTTACTCTATCCAGCTGAGCTACGGGCGCACATGGCGGAGAGAGAGGGATTCGAACCCTCGAAGCAGCTATTAACCGCTTACTCGCTTAGCAGGCGAGCGCCTTCAGCCATCTCGGCCATCTCTCCACAGTTATTATTAATTTTTAATGGCGGAGGAGGTGGGATTCGAACCCACGGAACCCGCAAAGGTTCAACGGTTTTCAAGACCGCCTCCTTCAACCGCTCGGACACCCCTCCACGCCGAAGGATGCATGAATCTCGTCAATGCAAATGAAAGTATATCACAGGCTTTAGTCGTTGTCAATAACGCTTTAAGCCCTGTATTTTACTGCCTTTTTATTACTTCTAAACCACCCATATAAGGTCGTAATACTGCCGGAACTACTACGGAACCGTCCTCCTGCTGGTAGTTTTCCAGTATGGCAGCAACCGTTCTACCAATGGCTACCCCGGAACCATTCAGGGTATGGACATACTGTAGTTTGTCTTTAGGTGTCGGCCGATAACGGATATTAGCCCGCCGCGCCTGGAAGTCCTCACAGTTGGAACAGGAGGATATTTCCCTGTAATCATTATAACCCGGCATCCACACTTCCAGGTCATAGGTTTTGGCTGAAGAAAAGCCCATATCTCCGGTAGAGAGTAGTACCGCCCGGTAAGGCAGGCCTAACAGCTGCAGCACTTTCTCGGCATTAGCGGTCAGCTTTTCCAGTTCCTCATAAGAGCTCTCCGGGGCCACTATCTTGACCAGTTCTACTTTGTTAAACTGGTGCTGGCGAATGATTCCCCGGGTATCCCGCCCGTGGGACCCGGCTTCGGCACGGAAGCAGGGAGTATAGGCGGTAACGTATTTAGGCAAATCTTTGCCCTCCAGAATTTCCTCCCGGTAAAGGTTGGTCAAGGGTACTTCAGCGGTTGGGATTAAATACATTTCCCTACCCTGGACTTTAAACATATCCTCGGCAAACTTGGGCAATTGCCCCGTACCAATCATGCAGTCGTCACTTACCATGAAGGGGGGCAGTATCTCCTGATAGCCATGTTCGCGGGTATGGATATCGAGATAGAAGTTAATAACTGCCCTTTCCAGGCGGGCACCCATACCTTTGTAAACGGTAAAGCGGGCCCCAGATAGTTTAGCTGCCCTTTCAAAATCAAGTATATCCAGGTTGGGTCCAATATCCCAATGGGCCAGAGGTTCGAAATCAAACTGCCTGGGCTCACCCCAGCGCCGTATCTCCATATTGGCGCTCTCATCCGGCCCTACCGGTACTGATTCGTGAGGAATATTAGGCAGGTTAAGCAGTATTTTATCTATTTCCTCCTCCACTGCCTTAAGGCTCTCATCCAGTACTTTTATCTGCTGACCTGCCTCACGTACTTTCTCCATTAACTCTGCCGGGTCCTGTCCCTGTTTTTTCATTTTTCCTACCTGCTGGGAAGACGTATTGCGGAAGTTCTTTAGCTCCTCCGCCTGACCCAATATGGCCCGGCGCTTTTCATCCAGCAGCAGGAATGGGTCCAGCACTCCGCTTAGTCCGCGTTTTTCCAGTTGTTTTGCCACTTCTTCTGGATTGGCCCTTATTTTGCGAGCATCCAGCATATTAACACCTTCTTTGCGTTTCGGTTTTTACTTGTTATTACTCCTCAAAATCTGCATTATCTATTTTGTCGGTGGGCAGACACATGGCCTACCCCTATAGTGCCGTAGACCACTATTTTCAAAAACAGCGTTTTCCAGGTCGTGGTTAAAGGGAAATATTCTGCATTAATCTGCGTCAAAAGATAAACGTCTCTCGTAGCCTCTGACCACGGGGGTTAATTAGAATTCCAACAGGTGGGGCCGCTCTTTTATTCCATCAATATCTTTCAGTTTCTCCAACATTTCATCACTGACATGGTTATCTACATTGATCAGCATAATGGCAGTTTCACCCCTGGTTTTGCGGGCCACTTTCATGGAGGCAATGTTTACATTTTCATCCCCCAGGGCGGTGGCAAAGGGTCCGATAACCCGGGGCCGGTCATGGTTTTCCACCATTATTACATAGCCTTCCAGTACGGTTTCAGTTTCATAGCCGTTAATTTCCACCACTAAGGGATCGCGGGCCCGAGATACGGTACCGGCTATTTCCAGCTGGTGGTTATGGTTAAATATCCTGGCCGTAACTATATTCTTATAGCGCTTGGAACTCTGATCTTCTTTTTTCTCATAAACCTGAATACCCCGGTCTTCAGCTACCAGCCTGGCGTTTACATAGTTGACTTTCGAGTCCATAACTGGTTTAAAAAGGCCTTTTAAGAACCCCACCGTAAGTATTTCAGTTTCGTTCATGCTGATAGGGCCGCTGTAGGTTAACTCTACCCGGCTTACCGCCGATTTTTCCAGTTGATAATAGAAACTGCCCATTTTTTCAGCCAACAGGATATAGGGGCGCAGGTAGTCCAGTTCCTCACTCATCATGCTAGGCAGGTTAACCATGTTGGGAACAATGTCCCCCTTAAGGGCCTTCATTACCTGCTCCGCTATATTCTCACCCACCCGTTTCTGGGCTTCAAAGGTATCTGCTCCCAGGTGTGGGGTACATACGACGTTGTTATATTTAAACAAGGGATTGTCGGTAGCCGGCTCTTTTTCAAAAACGTCCAACCCGGCACTGGCAACTTTTCCTGATTCCAAAGCCTTTAACAATGCTGCTTCCTTTATAATGCCACCGCGGGCGCAATTAACTACTCTTACTCCATCCTTGGCCAAAGCAAACATTTCTTCGTCTATCATGTGCATCGTTTCTTCATTACGGGGAGTGTGAACTGTTATAATATCGGCTTCCTTTACTAATTCCTCCAGGGTGTTTTTCTTTTCCGCGGTGAAGCGTTCAAAGCGCTCATCAGTAATATAAGGGTCATAGGCGATTACTTTCATGTTAAAGGATTTCAGCCGGGTAGCTACCATGGAGCCAATTCGCCCTAACCCGACTATACCTACGGTTTTGCCGTAAAGTTCCATCCCTCGGAATGGTTTGCGATCCCAGATGCCTCCCTTAACCACGTTATTGGCCCAGGCGGTGTTACGTACAGAGGAAAGCAACAGGCTGATGGTCTGTTCCGCTGCGGAAATAGTATTGCTGTCTGGAGTATTGGCTACAATGACTCCGTAGCGGGTGCAGACCTCAACGTCAATGTTATCGATACCGTTTCCCGCCCGACCCACAACTTTCAGGCGCGTTCCCCTACTAATCAGTTCCTCATCCACTTTGGTAACACTGCGGACAATTAAGGCATCATATTGTTCTATGATATTCAGCAGTTCCTCCCGGGAAATACCGTCCCGGTAATCTACCTCAAGTTCGGTTTTTAATAGTACTATCCCTTCATCGGCTATTCTTTCAGTAACAATAACCCGCTTTTTTGCCATTTTTCTATTCCCCTTTCTCTACTTTTTGGTGGGTTTGTAGAAGTATTTCCCGGGCTTTTCTAATCCCGGTACCAGTCTTTAGGCTAAAACCTTGCTGTATCAGAATAATCTCCAAAGCTGCCAGGACTGAAAGTAAATCGAGTTCTCTTACATAGCCCAGATGCCCTATTCGGAAAATAATATCATCCAGTCGCTGTTGGCCTCCGGCCATTACAATATTAAATTCTTCTTTCATCGCCTGGCGTATGCGGTTGGCCCCTAGCTCAGGCGGGGCAATAACCGAGGTCAAGGCCGGAGAGGCGTTTTCGTCTGCTGCCAATAAATTCAGTCCCATTTCTTTTACCGCTTCCCGTACCATATAACGACAGCGGGCATGTCGGCTAATTATATTTTCCAGGCCCTCTTCCTGCATTATGCGTAGGGCCTCCTGTAATCCATAATACAGTGAAACTGGTGGTGTAAAAGGAGTTTGCCCTTTTTTAAGATAATCAAGTCCCTTGCCGATATCCCAGTAGAATTTGTGATTTTGGTTTTGCTCATAGACCTGCCAGGCTCTATCATTAAATGCTAAAAAGGCAAGTCCCGGGGGTATCATAAAGGCTTTCTGGGAACCGCTCACCACTATATCTAAATTCCACTTATCCATATATAAATCCGCTGCTGCCAGGCTGCTGACAGCATCAACCATGAAAAGGGCGGGGTGATCTCCGACGGCCTGGCGAATGCTCTTTATATCATTGCATACACCGGTGGAAGTCTCGTTATGGGTAATTAGTATAGCTTTTATTTCATGATTAACGTCGGTCTTAATCTTTTCTTTAATTATTTCCGGATCAGCCGCCTGTCCCCAGGGAAAATCTATTTTTTCCACCCGGGCCCCAAACTCATCGGCTATAGCGGCAAAACGGTCCCCAAACACACCGATAGAGATGGCCAATACCCGGTCTCCCGGAGATATGAAGTTTACCACCGCCGCTTCCAGTCCTCCGGTTCCTGAAGCCGGATAAATTAATACATTATGCGAGGTACGATAAATTTGTTTAACCCCTTCAATTACTTCACCCAGTATTTGTTTAAACTCGGGTCCCCGGTGATTAATAACCGGTTTGGACATTGCCCGTACTACTCTTTCCGGTACGGGGGTGGGGCCGGGAAGCAGCAAAAACTGTTCGCCCACTATCATCTGCTTAGTAACCCTCCTTAAATAAAGCTAAACTATAATATAAAAAACCCCCCGCCCATTAAGGGACGAGAGGTTATTTCCCGCGTTGCCACCCTACTTGATGTTATGATAACACCCAGCTTAAAGGTTATATCGGTACCACCGGTACTGCTTTCACAGCCTGCATCCAGGGTGGATTCAAAATTAAAGCTGCTCTGGTTTACACCTGCCACCAGTTCTCTTAGCCAGCCACTATTTTTACTAATCCCTTTCATCACAATAAATATATATTTAAAAGATTGGCTATCATTATATTACATAAATCGCGCTTTGGCAAGGAACTATATTGTATACAAACGGTCTTACCAACCTCGCTCCTGCATTCTTTCCTCCGGTCTAATGGTGCCTATATCAATTCCTACCATGGGCTCACCCAGGTCTTTGGAAACTTCGGCTAAAACAGCAGGGTCATTATAATGGGTAGTGGCAGCTACAATAGCCCGGGCTCGTTTCATGGGATCACCAGATTTAAATATTCCGGAACCTACAAATATGCCATCACAGCCTAACTGCATCATCAAGGCAGCGTCGGCTGGAGTAGCAATACCGCCAGCGGCAAAATTAACAACCGGCAATCTTTTCAGCCGGGCTGTTTCAACTACCAGTTCATAAGGCGCCTGAAACTCTTTGGCTGCGGCCATCAGTTCTTCCGGAGGCAGGTTGCTCACCCACCTGATGTCATCCATCACCTGGCGAATATGGCGTACTGCTTCTATGACATTACCGGTGCCGGCCTCACCCTTGGTTCTTATCATGTCTGCCCCTTCGCCCATACGGCGCAGTGCTTCTCCCAGATTACGGGCCCCGCATACGAAAGGTACTTTAAACTTCTTCTTGTTAACGTGATGTTTATCATCCGCTGGGGTTAATACTTCACTCTCATCTATATAATCAATCCCCAGAGTCTCCAATATCTGGGCCTCAACAAAATGCCCTATGCGACATTTAGCCATTACCGGTATGGAAACTGCGTCCATTATCCGTAAAATAATGCTGGGATCTGCCATGCGGGCAATTCCCCCGGTGGCACGAATATCAGCCGGAACTCTTTCCAGAGCCATAACCGCACCTGCTCCAGCCTCTTCAGCTATTTTAGCCTGTTCCGGCGTAGTTACATCCATTATTACTCTACCCATTAAGTTTTGGGCCACACTACCCGATTTCACTTTAACGCTATCCTGTTCTGCCATCCTAAAACACCTCCACTGAACTTAAGGCCTAACATTGTTATATTATCTAACATTATTAATCTTTCTAAACTAACCCGTCAATATTTGCTAAGCACCCTACCCTGTCGGACAAACCGCAACCACACCTGAGAATATAAGGGTTAATTAGGCAATAAGTCCAATAAGTCCGGTGCCTGTCCCCCTGGTCCCCTATTCTTCTTTTTCCACTTTGAAACGAGCCATGCTTACAATCTGGTCATTTTCCGGGAGGCGCATTAATAATACTCCCCGGGAATAACGCTTCTGCCGGGATATGTCTCCTGCCTCCAGGCGAATGGCCTGGCCTTCTCCAGTTAGAAGCAGCAATTCCTCATCTTCGGTAACTATCTGAAAAGCTACTAATTTACCGTTTTTATTCGTAATATCTATAGCTTTTAATCCTTTCCCGCCTCGATTCTGTTGCCGGAATTCACTGGTGGGGGTTCTTTTGCCATAACCGTTCTCAGTTACCAGCAAGGCGTCAGCCCCTTCACGGTATTTATCAATGCCGATAACTACAGCTCCATGGGCCAGGTTTATAGCTTTTACCCCGGTAGCAGTTCTACCCATAGCCCTCACCTGTTTTTCATCAAACATTATGGAAAAACCATAAGAACTGAAAACCATAATACGGTCACCTTTTTCAACCCTTTTTACCCCCATTAATTCATCGCCTTCCCGTAGGGTTACGGCAATCAGACCATTTTTACGGATATTTTCAAAAGCGGAGAGGGGTACCTTTTTAATAATCCCCTGGCGGGTTACCATTACCAGGTGACGACGGGGATCCAGATGACGAGCAGCAACCATGGTGGTTACTTTTTCTTCCGGCCTTAATTCTAAGAAATTGATTAAGGGCATGCCTTTAGCCTGGCGGGATGATTCCGGCAGGCGATAAGCTTTGGTAGAAAACACCCGTCCGGTATTGGTAAAGAACAGCACATTGGCCAGAACACTGGTAACAATTACACTGCTTACTACATCCTCGGCCCGGGTAGCGGTGGAACTTATTCCCTTACCACCCCGCCGCTGGGATTTGTAGGTGTCCAGCGGTTGTCTTTTAATATATCCCCGGTCACTTAAGGTTATCATAACCTCATGATCTTCAATCAAATCTTCTATATCATAATCGCTTAGTTCCTGACTAATTTCGGTCCGGCGCGGGTCAGCATATTTACGTTTAACCTCTCCCAGGTCCCCTTTAATTATTGCTTTTATCCGCTCCGGGCGAGCCAGTATATCTTCAAAGTCAGCAATACGATCAAGTAATTCTCCGTGTTCATCTTCCAGTTTACTGCGCTCCAGGCCGGTTAACTGGGCCAGGCGCATATCTAGTATGGCATTAGCCTGAATTTCGGTCAATTGAAAACGGTCCATTAAACCGTGCCGGGCTTCCTCCCGGTCTTTACTGCTGCGGATCAGGTTAATAACTTCATCCAGGTGATCCAGGGCTTTGAGCAGTCCTTCCACAATATGCAGGCGGTCCCGGGCTACTTTCAAATCAAACCGGGTACGCCGGGTAATAACCTCTTGCCGATGGTCGATATAGTTTAGCATCATCTCTTTTAAACTTAATACCCGGGGTTGTCCATTTACAAGGGCTAACATGATGATGCCGAAGCTATCTTCCATCTGGGTATGGCGGAATAGTTTGTTAATTACTACGTTGACATTAACATCTTTCCTGACTTCGATAACCATGCGGATACCATGACGGTCAGATTCATCCCTCAGTTCTACAATGCCTTCTATTTTTTTATCGCGAACTAATTCCGCTATTTTTTCCACCAGGCGGGCTTTATTAACCTGGTAGGGGATTTCGGTAACAATAATGGCATTTCGGCCACCCTTTTTTTCCTCTATGTGGTAACGAGCCCGGGTTTTAAAGCTGCCTCGACCGGTGGCATAGGCTTTTTTAATACCATCATCGCCCATGATTATCCCGGCAGTGGGCAAATCCGGCCCAGGTACCTTTTCCATTAATTCTTCCAGGCTAGCCTCCGGGTTATCTATCAGCAGTTCCAGCCCTTCCACTACTTCGCCCAGGTTATGAGGCGGAATGTTAGTAGCCATACCCACAGCAATACCGGCAGAACCATTTATTAGTAAATTAGGGATACGGGCCGGAAGAACCTGGGGTTCCTGCCGGGTATCATCATAGTTGGCCCGCCAATTAACCGTATCTTTCTCGATATCCTGCAGCATTTCCCCGGCTATACGAGCCATACGGCTTTCAGTGTAACGCATAGCCGCAGCCGCATCACCGTCAATGGAGCCGAAGTTACCATGGCCATCAATTAAAGGGTAACGCATGGAAAAATCCTGGGCCATTTTAACCATGGTTTCATATATGGCCAAATCCCCATGAGGATGATATTTACCCATAACTTCGCCCACTATATTGGCCGACTTTTTATGGGCTTTTTCATGAGTTATTCCCTGGTCATAAAGGGCATAAAGTATCCGCCGGTGTACCGGCTTAAGCCCATCTCTGACATCGGGAATGGCACGGGAAACGATAACACTCATGGAATAATCCAGGAATGATTTTTTTACTTCTTTTTCAATATCCATTTGCACTACACGACTGAATAAATTACCTTCTGACAAACATTATCACCCCTTATATATCCAGGTTGGTCACATATCTGGCGTTGGCCTGGATAAACTCCCTGCGGGGCTGGACATTATCGCCCATCAAATCAGAGAATATTTCGTCGGCCTTAATGGCGTCTTCTACGGTGACCTGCAAAACCGTGCGGTTGTCTGGATCCATGGTTGTTTCCCATAATTGCCCGGGATCCATTTCGCCCAGACCTTTATAACGCTGGACTGTCCATTTCTTATTAGACTCTTCCACAAAACGGTTTAACTTTTCTTCATCATGGAAATAGTGTATTTCATTACCCCGCTTTAACCCGTACAGGGGAGGCTGGGCGATATAGACATATCCTTGTTCAACCAATTCCCTCATGAAACGGTAAAAGAAGGTTAAAAGCAATACCCGAATATGAGAACCGTCTACATCGGCATCAGTCATAATGAACAAACGATGGTAGCGGGCTTTCTTAATATCAAAATCTTCGTCTATTCCGGTTCCGATAGCGGTAATCAATGCTCTAATTTCCTCGTTGGATAGTACTCGATCCAGGCGGGCTTTTTCTACATTAAGAATTTTTCCGCGCAGTGGTAATATAGCCTGGAAATTACGGTCCCGACCTTGTTTAGCTGAACCTCCGGCGGAGTCACCCTCTACTATAAATAGTTCACACAGGGCCGGGTCTTTATTACTGCAATCAGCCAGTTTACCCGGTAAGGCAGTTGATTCCAGGGCACTTTTGCGCCGGGTTAGTTCTCGGGCTTTTTTGGCTGCTTCGCGGGCCCGGCGGGCTGATACTGCTTTGTCCAGAATTTTCCTGGCTATGGCTGGATTTTCATTAAGATAATCCTCCATGCTTTCGTAGACGGTACTCTCTACTATACCCCTGATGTAAGTATTACCTAATTTAGTCTTGGTCTGGCCTTCGAACTGGGGATCTTTTACCAGCACTGATATAATGCCGACCATTCCTTCTCTAATGTCTTCACCACTCAAGTTGGCATCATTTTCCTTGAGAATGTTGTTCTTTTTAGCATACTCGTTAACCACCCGGGTGAGGCCATTTTTGAACCCTACTTCATGGGTGCCGCCTTCCTGGGTGCGGATATTGTTGGCAAAAGAATACAGGTTCTCATTATAGCCGTTATTATACTGAACAGCTACCTGGACAACTACATCGTCTTTCTTTTTTTCAAAATAAACCGGATCACTATTTATTACTTCCTTTTTTTTGTTTACATAAGCCACAAAGTCCCGCAGTCCTTCGGAGTAATGTAACTCCTTCTTAAAGATTTCCTCTTCCCTTTCATCGATAAATACTATCTTCAGGCCGCGGTTAAGAAATGATAATTCCCGCAGGCGCTGGATAATAATTTCCCTATCAAATACGGTTTCTTCAAATATTTCCGGATCAGGGTAGAAACGTATTGTAGTACCAGTTTCATTTGTATTCCCTATTTCTTTAAGTGCTTCAATCGGTTTACCCTGGGCATAAGTTTGGGTATAGATGTGTCCATCCCGTTTAACCGTCACTTCCATACGGCTGGATAGAGCACTAACTACCGACATACCTACCCCATGCAATCCCCCGGATATGGTATAGCCACTGCCCCCAAATTTCCCTCCCGAGTGCAGGGTGGTCAATATAACCTCCAGAGCCGGGATACCCATAGCGGGATGCTCATCTACCGGTATTCCCCGACCATTATCGCTTTCGCTGACACTATTATCAGGATGAATAACCACATTTATCTGGTCACAGTAACCGGCTACGGCCTCATCTATGCTGTTGTCTACAATTTCAAAAACCAGGTGATGCAAACCTTTGGGACCTGTTGATCCTATATACATACCCGGTCTTTTGCGAACTGCCTCCAATCCTTCTAATATCTGAATGTCAGAGGCATTGTAACCATTTTCCCCGTTCAAATTTAAACCTCCTTGTAGTGGCTGAACGCCCGCTTATAAAGGGTAGTTGATGAAATGGGCGATAAATAAACTTTATTATCACAAACAATCAGGGCTTTTTCTTTTCCCTTCTTGCTAATATTAATTAGTTTTTTATCCATTTTGGCAGTATCTATAATATCTATAAGATCTTCTGCTATGGGGGGTTCAATATTTAAAATTGCTACAACACTCTGCGCCGATATTATATGATTGTTTCCCAAGTGAATGTACATAGTAATACCCCTTTCACTGCAGGCTGCCTTTTTCTACTATAGAAATTGCTGCCTGGCCGTATTCTATATCACTTAAATTTACTGAAGTTAGAAAGCTTTGAAATTCTGCTTCCTGCAGGTGATCCAGCAGCAATTGTCTTTTTTGTGCATCTAACTCAGATAAAACTTCGTCTAGTAAGAAAATAGGATAGAAACCGCTAATTTTCCTGAAAGTATAGAGTTCTGCTAGTTTCAGGGCTACAGCAATATTTCTCTGTTGACCCTGGGAGGCAAAATACCTTGCCATTTTTCCATCCTGGTAGATATGTATATCATCCAGGTGCGGGCCTACCAGACTACTCTTTCTTCTTATTTCTTCCTCTGCTTTTTCTTGGATTTGTTTTTTTAGAGCAGTTTTTAAGATATCCAGATTAATTTTACCACTATCAATCGGAAATGTAATGGCATATCGAGTTTTTAACTGGCCTTCACGGCTAATTTGTCTGTAAATTGAGGAACTGCTTTCATCCAGTATATTTATCAGGTTAATTCGTGCCAGTATTACCCGGGCGGCATTTTCTATAAAAATATCTTCTATAATTTTAAAAGATCTGGTACTAGATTGTTCTCTTTTTAATAATAAATTCCTCTTTTTTAGTATTTTTACATAATTAGCCAAGTTATAACCATATTCACTTCTTATTTGACCCAGAATAAAATCCAGGAATTGCCGGCGCTTTCCTGGTGATCCTTTAATCAAATACAAATCGTCTGGAGTAAAAAGCACCACCCGCAGACGATCGCTATTGTTAAAACTAGTTTTTTTGGAGTTAAGGGTAAAATTTTTCCCTTCTTTTAAATTATAACTTAAAACTGTTTCAAAATCCCTATCGTTGTAGTCATAACGACCACGTAAAATAAAAGCTTCTTTTTCATACGCAACCATGTTCTTATCCTGGCCGGTACGAAAGGAACTACCTGTACTTAGTACATAAATTGATTCCAGTATATTGGTTTTACCCTGAGCGTTATCTCCCAGCAATATATTTAACCCGGGTCCAGGTTGGTAATCCAGCCGGGCAAGATTACGAAAATCCCTGGCTTCTACTTGCCTAAGTTTCAAAGTATGAAAATCACTCTCCTAGTTAGTTGTTCGCAGGGGAACTAGAACGTAAAGATAATTATCCTTTTTGGGGTTTTGAATCAGAGCCGGGCCTAATGCCCCTGATAACTGAATTTCGATTTCTTCACATTCCCCTATTAAAATCTTTATTACATCAAGAAAATAATTGGTGTTAAAAGCTATTTGGATATCATCATCTCCACTTAGCTTTATGTCCTCAATTACCTCTTCTATCTCACCCATCATTTCTGAATATGCATTTACCATTATTTCGCTACCGTTAATATTAAAACGAACATATTGAATTTTAAGTTTATCATCAGTAGGCATGGTACGGGCTCTTTCCAAAGTATCTGCTAAAACGGCGGTATTAACTTTAAATGATGTATTAAACGATGAAGGTATGACCTGGTCATAATTGGGATACTGCCCTTCGATTAAACGGGAAAGAAGCATAAAATTATCTTTGGCAAATATTACGTTGTTTTCACTAAAAGCAATAGTTATAACTTCATCATTATCATCCAGTATCCGTAATAGTTCATTAACGGAACGAGTAGGAATTATGAATTTAAAAGGTTCTATTTCATCTTCTTTCAAGGCATGGGAAAAACAAGCCAGGCGATGAGTATCTGAAGCTACTACCTTAAGGGTGTTACTGTTTATTATATCAAAAAGAACTCCGGTAAAAACCTGACGAAAATGAGTAGCGGCAGCGGCAAAGGAAGTTTTACGCAAAGCCTCCTTCAGTATTCTTGATGAAATAGTCATTTTTTCTTGCATCTTCTCCAGAGGCAGGTCAGGGTATTCATAATCCCGGTAGGTGTTGATAGACCCCGATGAGCGTCCGTAGTTTATATGTAGTTTAGCATTGTCCTTATTTAATTCTAAAGTAATTGGACCGTCGGGTAATAGTTTAATGAAATCAGCAAAATAATGGGCATTTACCAGTACCGAACCAGGCTCAATAATTTCAACACTACTACTAGAGGCCTTTATGCCTATTTCCATATCGGTGGCGGTCATTAATAGTCCTTTATCAGTGCTGGCCTCAATAAGTAATCCTGCTAAAACGGGTATAGTATTTTTAGTAGATGCTGCCCGATAAACCAGGGTAGTAAGAGAGGATAAATCCCTTTTTTCCATAGTTACTTTCATGATTATTTACCTCCAATAACTTTTTGGCCACTTAAAGCAAGCCTGGTCTTATTTATTTATTTATTAACAATTCAGTAGTAGTAGTAGTAGGGCCTTAGAATATGTGGATAAACCTTTTAAAGTATTGCAGCTGCTTAGCTTGTCCCCTGGATAAACTTGTGGAAAAGAAGGTCTGGTCAGGTGACGAAGTTGGGGTCTATTTTTTTACATAAATCATTAACTGCAGCAGCTAGTTCCCTATCAGATTGTAAATCCCGCTCTATTTTTTCATTAGCATGCATAACTGTAGTATGATCACGCCCTCCAAACTGTTCCCCGATTTGGGGGAATGAGGCATCAGTCAGGCGGCGACAGAGGTACATAGCTATTTGTCGGGGATAAACCACGTGCTTATTACGTTTTTTCGATAATAATTCGCTTATTTCAATACCATAAAAAGTAGAAACCGCGTTTTGAATAGATTCTATAGTTATTTTTTTTGGTTGGGGTGGAGGTAGTATATCTTTCAAAGCCTCAGTGGCAGTATTCATATTAAGGGGTTTATTAGTAATAGTGGCATATGCTACCAGACGGACTAGAGCCCCTTCCAACTCACGAATATTACTGTCAATGTAATTGGCTATATAATCTAATATATCGTAAGGAACATTAAAATCTTCAATTTGGGCTTTTTTCCTTAATATTGCCACCCGAGTTTCCAGGTCAGGAGGCTGAATATCGGTTATTAAGCCCCATTCAAAACGGGAGCGTAAGCGATCCTCCAGCGTAGGAATATTACGAGGGGGGCGGTCACTGGAAATGACTACCTGTTTATCCGATTCATAAAGGGTATTAAAGGTATGGAAAAATTCTTCCTGGGTTCTCTCCTTGCCGGCTAAAAATTGAATATCATCTACTAATAAGACATCTACCCCACGGTATTTGTTGCGGAAACCAGCCATGTTATCATCCTTAATCGACCCAATAAGTTCATTGGTAAATTGTTCGGAAGATACATATACCACGGTATAGCCGGGTCTTTTCTTTATAATATGATGGCCAATAGCCTGCATCAGATGAGTTTTCCCCAGGCCTACTCCGCCGTAAATAAAAAGAGGATTATAGGCTTTGGAGGGAGATTCCCCTACTGCATAACAGGCAGCATGAGCAAAGCGATTGCTATTACCAACCACAAAGGTATCAAAGGTATATTTGTGATTAAAAGCGGGAAACATGCCATCTTTTTCAATCTGGGATTCAGTGTTAATAACCAATTCAATTTCCTGGCTGGTAAGGCTGCGTAATTTATTTTGTAAGTTATCAAGGTAACGGGATTCAATCCATTCCTTAGTAAGCGAATTAGGAACACTGATATATACCCGACCATTACGAACGGTTTCAAAATTAACCATGGAAAACCAGATATCAAAACTACTTGCATCTATCTCCCCAGCCAATGACTGTAACACTTGATTCCAGATGGCTGAAAAGTTATACTCCTGGGTCATTAATCGATTCCTCCTGTGAACTTGTGGAAAAAACAGCTGTTGAAAAACAAAATATTGTGGATATTGTCGGGGATAATGCAAAATATAAGCAAAACGCTTAAGGTGATAGATGAAAATATAGTATAATCATAGCAGATTGGCAAAGATTTTTGAAGTATTTACAATGCGACGAAATCTTGACATTAGGGGCATACAATCAATATAATTATAAAGTGCTGGAAAAATCGAGGAGGCTTGGAAATAATGAAGAGAACATTTCAACCCAAAAACCGGCAAAGAAAAAAAGAGCACGGTTTTAGAAAACGGATGTCTACCGCCAGCGGCAGAAAGATACTGGCTAACCGGAGAAAGAAAGGTAGAAAATCCTTATCTGCATAGGTCGTATTTGCGACCTATTATTTTACCTGGGAAAAGAGGTCAGCTATGCTTAATCGGACATTTCGTATAAGCAAGAGCAAAGATTATCAGCATACATACAAAAAGGGCCTTAAAGTTCCAGGGAAATATATTATCGCCTATATCTGTGCTAATGGCATGGACAAGAACCGCTTTGGGGTTGTGGCCAGTAAGAAGGTAGGTAATGCAGTTAAACGCAATAAAGCTAAAAGGCGCCTGCGGGCCATAGCCCGGGAGAGCCAGGACAAGTTAAGCCGGGGATATGATATTGTAATGATAGCCCGGCAAAGTATGGTTGGGGCTGATTATAATAGGATAGAGAAAGATTTTTATTCGGTGATGAAGAAGGCCCGGTTATGTTAAAAAGATTAATGATTTTTTTTATAAAAATATATCAAAAAGCAACCTTTTTTAAGCCTCCTTCTTGCCGTTTTTATCCTTCCTGTTCAAGTTATTCCATTGAGGCGATTGAAAAATATGGAGCGATCAAAGGGGGATGGTTGGCTGCAAGAAGAATATCCAGGTGTCATCCTTATAATAGTGGTGGGTATGACCCGGTACCCTGAAGTTATGGTTAGATAAGACAAGCTATTCTAGCCAGACAGCAGGTGTTTTAGAATTCGGGTTATTTATTATAACCAGGTAGAGATGACCGACAAGGGCAGGGAATATTCGCTTAGCTTAGAGCACTAAGGGAGGTGAACCCTGCTATCAGCAATGATACGCAGGAGTAGTTTTGTGGCAATCGTTTGTACAGTGGTTTTCTAATGTAATTCAATTCATGTATGATTTAACAGCAACAATGGGTGTGCCTAATTATGGACTGGCCATTATTTTTATGACCATAGCCATTAAGCTGGTACTATTTCCGCTTACCCAAAAACAGCTTAAATCTATGCGGGGTATGCAGGAAATTCAACCGAAGCTTAAATATTTGCAGGAAAAATATAAGGATGATCCCCAGACCATGCAGGTTAAAGTCATGGAGATGTATAAGGAGCATGGGGTAAATCCGTTTGGGGGCTGTTTGCCATTAATCATTCAAATGCCAATATTTATAGCTTTTTACCAGTCATTGTTTAAATTCCCTTTTAAGGTTGTAGAGCATGCCAAGTTTTTATGGATACCCAATATAGGTGCACCAGACCCGTTTTATATTTTAGCAGTCTTGGCAGCACTTACAACTTATTTACAGCAAAGAGTTACCATGGTAGACACTAAAGATCCCACCCAAAGATCAATGCTGTACTTTATGCCACTTTTTATGGCCTATATTGCCATCAAGCTACCTGCAGGCCTGCCCTTATACTGGGTAACGTTCAACATATTAGGGATATTGCAGCAACTATATGTAAATTACTCGCACCAAAAAGCCAAACTTGCAACCGGAAACGGGATAGAATTAAGTGTTGAGGCAGAAGGAAAAGTAGTGGAAACAGTAGAACCCAAGACATCCACCGAAAAAAAGGTAGCAGGGAGGGACAAAGGAGGAAAGAAGAATGGAAGTCCAAACCGTAGAAAAAAAGGGAAAAAGCGTTGACGAAGCCATTAAGGCGGCCCTGGATGAATTAAGTTGCGAGATTGATGATGTGGTTATCGAAGTTATAGAGGAACCAAGTAAAGGCCTGTTAGGTTTAGTTAAGAAACCTGCAATAGTAAAAGTTTCGGTAAGAGAAAAACCGGAAGAAGATGTGCGCCAGACACTGGAAGACCTGCTTAATAAGATGAAATTGGATTACCGGATAACCAATGTGGAGTGGGAAGAAGGCAGGGTAAGAATAAACATAACCGGTAAGGATATGGGATTACTTATAGGGCGTAAAGGAGAAACCCTGAATGCGGTACAATTTGTACTGGGACTAATAGTTAATCGTAACCGGGAAGAGAGGGTAAGGGTAGTCCTGGATGTAGAAGACTACCGGAAAAAGAGAGAAGAATCTTTGGAGGCCCTGGCCTTGAGGCTATCAGATAGGGTAAAGAAAACCCGCAAGAGCGTAGTAATGAGACCCATGAGTTCGCAGGAGCGTAGAATAGTTCATACCGCTTTACAGGGCGACCCCCAGATTAGCACCTATTCTATGGGGGATGAACCTAACCGCAAGGTAGTTATTTCACTAAAGAAATAAGAGAACAAAAAGGCCCCTAAAGCGGGCCTTTTTTTAATGGCAAACTTTAAGCTTTGCTATTGTGTAGAGGGCGGGGAATTTTGGTAAGATAATAATTAGTTAGGGAGATTCCCTTTTAGCGCTCCGAAAAGCAGGTGATTATTATGTATGATGATATAGCTGCCATATCTACCCCTCCGGGAGAGGGGGGGATTGCCATTATCAGGCTAAGCGGCAGCGGGGTAATAAAAAAGGCAGCTCAAATTTTTAAACCCCGGCGAAATCAAATTGATATACGTAAAAAAGAAGGGTATTCTTTGACCCTGGGTTGGATAGTAGACGCCGATAGCGAGGCTGTAGATGAAGTCTTGCTAGCCTTAATGCGTGCTCCCCATAGTTATACAGGTGAAGATGTGGTTGAAATTCACTGTCATGGTGGGATATTGCCAGCCCGAGGCTGCCTGGAAGTTGTTTTACGCCAGGGTTTTCGTATTGCCGAACCAGGTGAGTTTACCCGTAGGGCCTTTTTAAACGGCCGTCTAGATGCCAGTCAGGCAGAGGCAGTTATAGAATTAATCCGGGCCAAGAGCGACAAAAGCATGAAGTTGGCGTTAAAACAACTGGGTGGCCGAAACAGCGAATATATTCACACCCTGGAAGACCGCCTGCTGGAACTAAATGCCATGGTGGAAGCCAGTCTCGATTTTCCGGAAGAGGTTGGGGAGCTGGAATATAATCGGGCGCAAGCAATTATGGTGGAGTCAATGGAAGTAATTGACCGGCTTATCCAGAGTGGAAAAAGAGCTGATGTTTACCGGCAAGGTATAAGTATAGCTATCTGTGGAAAACCCAATGTAGGTAAATCTAGCCTTTTAAATACCCTCCTAAGAAAAGATAGAGCCATTGTTACAAGTATACCGGGAACTACCCGGGATATTATAGAAGAGCAGTTGATTATCAAAGGAATACCGGTTAGGTTAATGGATACCGCCGGTATACATATCACATCAGATGTGGTAGAAAAGATTGGAGTGGAAAAATCCCAGGAAGTAATCGCGGAAGCTGATTTGGTACTTTTTTTGGTAGATGCTGGAGATGGTATTACCAGTGATGATTTGAACATATATAGAAACATTGAAAATCAGAACCTGATAATTTTAGTCAATAAGGAAGACCTGGAGGATAAGAATATAACTAAACGGGATATGGAGCAATACTTCCCCGGAGTAAAAGTCATTAAGGTCTCAGCTAAAGAGGAACTGGGCATTGATAAACTGGAGGATAATATTGAAGAGATGGTCCTGGGGGGGAAACTACAATCAGACGATTTGGAAATAATGATTAATCTGCGCCAGCGGGAAGCATTACTAAGAGCTCGCCAGCATCTACAGGATGCATTAAATGAATTAAACCAGGTACCGCTGGATTGCCTGGGAGTAGATATCTGGGGAGCGCTGGAAGCCCTGGGCGAGATAACCGGCAAAAACCTGCGGGAAGAAGTATTGGATAGAATGTTTAGCGATTTTTGCATTGGGAAATAGGAGGGTAGCATGATTTATAATGCAGGCAGTTATGATGTAATTGTAATCGGGGCAGGGCATGCCGGGTGTGAGGCGGCCCTGGCATCTGCGCGTATGGGATGCGAAACCTTAATGATTACCCTGAGCATGGAGAATGTAGCTCTGATGCCTTGTAATCCATCTATTGGCGGACCAGCCAAGGCACAGTTAGTCAGGGAGATTGATGCCCTGGGGGGAGAGATGGCCATTAATGTTGACCAATCTGCCATTCAGATGAGAGTAATAAATACCGGCAAAGGACCTGCAGTCCAGGCCATAAGGGCCCAATGCGACAAACATGAGTATCATAATAAAATGCTAAAGACCCTGCTTAACCAACCTCGACTAAAAATAATAATGGCCGAAGCTGAGGAAATTGAAACGCATGGTGGAGTGGTCAGCGCTGTGATTACCCGTACTGGAGCCAGGTTTAGCTGCCAGGCCGTAGTTATAACCTCAGGAACCTATTTAAAAGGACGCATAATTATCGGGGAGGTTATGTACGATGGTGGTCCGGGGAACCAATTTCCAGCCGTTAAACTTTCCGACAGCCTGCGCAACCTGGGGCTGGAGTTGGGACGATTTAAGACCGGAACCCCTCCCCGTATTTACCGGCGCTCAGTTGATTTCACCAAAATGATTGAGCAACCAGGTGATGACCTGCCATTACGGTTTTCTTATATGAATCCCCGGGTAACACGAACCCAGTATTCATGCTGGCTTACTCATAGTACGGCAGCTACTCATAAAATAGTTATGGATAACCTGGATAGGGCCCCCATGTTTACCGGGGTTATTAAGGGGAAGGGACCACGTTATTGCCCTTCTTTTGAAGATAAGGTGGTGCGTTTTGCCCACAAGGACTCCCATCAGATATTTATAGAACCGGAAGGGCGGGATACTGAAGAAATGTATATCCAGGGGCTTAACACCAGTTTGCCTGAGGACATACAGGTACAAGTATTAAAAAGCATTCCCGGTTTAGAAAACGTGGCCATAATTAGAACCGGATATGCCATAGAGTATGATTATCTGCCACCGGCACAATTACGTTCCAGTCTGGAAACACGACAGGTTGAGGGTTTATTTACCGCCGGGCAAATTAATGGTACCTCGGGGTATGAAGAAGCAGCAGCCCAAGGACTGATAGCTGGTATAAATGCGGCCCTGAAAGTACAGGAAAAAGAACCCCTGATTTTAAAACGTAGTGAAGCCTTTATTGGTGTACTGGTGGATGACCTGATTACCGGGGATATTGATGAACCTTATCGTCTCCTCACCTCACGGGCGGAATATCGCCTCCTGCTGCGTCAGGACAACGCTGATTTAAGGCTTACCGAAAAGGGCAGAAAAATTGGTTTGGTAAGTGATGAACGCTGGACGGCATACAACGAAAAGAAAAACATTTTGGAGCATGAAATAGGGGTATTAAAAGAACGGAGTTATACCCCGGCAGACCAGGAAATGAGCGTTTTCCTACAATCCCTTGGTAGTGCGGATCTTAAGGACCGGATTTCTTTGTGGGAATTGCTACGGCGTCCGGAAATAGGTATACACGATTATATAAGAATGGGATGGCTTAACCAACAGGATGAGGATATTCTGGAACAATTGGAAATACAGTCAAAATACGAGGGATATATCAAGAAGCAGGAGGAACAGGTCAGGCGGTTTGAAAAAATGGAAAGCAAATTAATTCCCCCGGATATAGATTATGATGAAATATTTGGCCTGTCTAATGAGGCCAGGTATAAATTTAAGCAAATAAGACCGGAGTCTATAGGGCAGGCATCCCGGGTTTTTGGTATTAATCCGGCTGATATTAATATACTTTTAATTTTTCTTGAGAAAAAAAGAAGGAAATAAGAAACTGATATGGAATATAATGTAAATAGGTATATACAAATATTAACCCTGGAGAATAAAAAGCAAAACTTAATCAGCAGGAAAAATATGGCCTATGAGATTGAGAAGCATATTGAAGATAGTTTAAAAATTAGAGACATTTTAGACTTGGACTATGAAAAACTGGTTGATATAGGTAGCGGAGCCGGTTTTCCCGGAATGATAATAGCTATAGCCTGTCCCCAGGCGGATATTACACTGGTGGAATCCGATCATAAGAAAAGCCAGTTTCTAAAGGAGGTAACCAGGGAGCTAGAATTGACTAATGTGGAGGTAATTTGTGCTCGGGTGGAGGAACTGGGGCAGGACAGTAGATATAGAAGTAAATTTAGCCTCTGCAGCAGCCGGGCGGTAGCATCGATGAACATATTACTGGAATATGGTTTACCGCTATTAAGACCTGGCGGGCGATTATTACTTTGGAAAGGTAGAAACTATCAGCAGGAAATAGACCAGGCACAAAACGCGCTTGCTATTCTGGGTGGATTGCTGGAGGATGTTTACCGTTATACTTTGATGGAAGACCGGGATCGGGCAATAGTAATCGTTAGAAAGGAAAAGCCGACACCTGAAAAGTACCCACGCCGGGTAGGGATTCCTGCTAAGAGGCCTTTATAAGGGGGTGCTCATATGCTTCGTAAACGTCTGGAAAAGTTGTTTGGTAAAGATGAAGAAGATAAGATTACTTATATCCCTTTGAATAGAATTATTAGTAATTCACTACAGTTCCGTCATGGATTTGATGAACAGGGCCTGGTTGATTTAGCTCGGTCTATAATGATTTATGGCCTAATTGCGCCTATCATCGTAAGACCCCGTGATAATAATAAATACCAGATAATATCTGGGGAAAGAAGATTTAGGGCCTGCTACCTGTTGGGCAAGAGCCACATAGCAGCTATAATTAGAAATATGGATGATAGCCAAACGTCAGTTCTATCGCTAACAGAAAACCTGCAGCACCAGAAACTAACCTATATAGAAGAGGCTGAGGCTTATAATGTGTTGGTTAACGGGTTTGGCCTTACTCGGGAAGAACTGTCTCGGAAAACTGGGCGCAGCCAATCAGCTATTGTTGGTAAGCTACGGTTATGTAAAATGCCAGAATATATCCGTGGGATGATTGACCCTGCTATAATAAGTGAAAAACATGTACACGCTTTATTAAAACTTAATAGTGACCATATGCAAGAAGAGGCAATTAACCAGATATATGAAAAAGAGCTCACCGTTAATGAGACAGAAAAATTGGTTGACAGGTTAAGTAGGAATAATATTCCGGTGGAAACAAATCCCCGCAACGATAGCCAAAATGTCTCTATGATTATCCGGGATGCCCGAATATTTATGAATACTATCAAAGAAACCGTTAAACGAGCACGACAAACTGGAGTAGATATATTAATGACGGAAAATGATGATGATAATCAGTATGAAATTATTATTCGAATAAATAAAGAAGAACGAAAAACCCAGGCCCTGGCATGACCACATAAATTAGGCCCCACTTCTTGAGCGGGAAACCGCTCTTTTTTTATGTAAAAATGATTCGGTAAGGGAAACACTCTTCCCTTATGGAGATAAAATGTTTCACGTGAAACAATTTCTGAGTATAAACTAAAAATGTTTCACGTGAAACATTTTCTGGTCAATATGTCTGAAAAAAATATCGGTGCCTATTTTCTCATTTATAGGGAGGATTTATTGAGGGGGAAGATGAAATATAGTAGGAAGCATTTGAAAGAGGTGGTAATGGTTTGGGTAAAATTATTTCCCTGGCCAATCAAAAAGGAGGCGTAGGGAAAACAACAACGGCCGTAAACCTGGCAGCATCTATAGCCCTGGAAAACTATCGGGTGCTGCTAATGGACTGTGATCCCCAGGGTAATGCCAGCAGCGGACTGGGAGTTGAACGTAGGCGATTACAGCACTGCATCTATAATTTGATTATTGACCAGATGGAAAGCAAAAAAGTTATACAAAAAACCCGGGTAAAAAATCTGGATATTATCCCGGCCACTATTCAGCTAGCTGGGGCTGAAGTAGAGCTGGCTACCGCTGAAAACAGGGAACAGCGGATTAAAAATGCGCTGGATCAGGTTATTAATGATTATGAATACATACTGTTGGATTGCCCGCCTTCTCTGGGACTGCTTACCATTAATGCCCTGACCGCCAGCAATTCGGTTATTATTCCTTTGCAGTGCGAGTATTATGCCCTGGAGGGCTTGAGCTTACTTATGGACACTATCAACCTGGTTAAGAAGCGACTAAACCCCATGTTAAAAGTTGAGGGGATAGTTTTCACCATGTTTGATGGTCGTACCAACCTTTCTATTCAGGTTGTAGATGAAGTAAAGCGACACTTCCATCAACAAGTCTATAAAACCATTATTCCTCGAAATATTAGATTAAGCGAAGCACCCAGTCACGGCATGCCAGTTATTACATATGACCCCCGTTCCCGAGGTGCAGAAGTCTATAGAGAATTAGCTCAGGAGGTGTTAGAACGTGGTTAAGAAAGAAAGAGGACTGGGGCGGGGACTGGACGCCCTATTTAGCTTGGAAAATGAAGGCCAGATAGAAATCACAGAAATAGATATTAACATGATAGTGGCCCGGGAAGACCAACCCCGTAAAAAGTTTGATCAGGAGAGCCTGAAAGAATTAGCCAAATCTCTTGAAGAGCATGGAATATTACAACCGGTGCTGGTAAGAGAAAAAGAAGGCCGATATGAACTGGTAGCAGGTGAGCGGCGTTGGCGAGCAGCCAAAATGGCAGGTTTACAGACGATACCGGTAATAATTCGCCAACTGGATGATTCTCAGGCGGGGGAGCTATCGCTAATTGAAAACCTGCAGAGGGAAGACCTAACTGCAGTAGAAGAGGCCCAGGCTTATCGCCTGATGATGGAACGTTATCAATACACCCAGGAGATGTTGTCTCAAAAAATCGGTAAGAGCCGCTCTCATATAGCTAACACCTTGCGTATTCTTAATTTGCCTTTCAGTATCCTGGAAATGTTAGAGTCGGGAAAGATAAGCGCCGGACATGCACGGGCGCTGCTATCCTTACCGGGGCCAAAAGAACAACTGGCAGCAGCGCGGGAAATAGCGAACCAGGGTATGTCGGTAAGAGAGACGGAAAAGCGGACTAAGCCCCGCAAGGTAATTCAAGAGTTTGTTTTTGAGAAACCGGCGGAGATATTAGATTTAGAAGAAAGACTACAAAAGCACTTGGGAACGAAAGCGGAAATATTTGCTCTGAATGAGGGCGGAAAAATACAAATAACCTACTATAGTAATGAGGAATTAGAACGGATAATGGAAATGTTGATACCGGAATAGGCGCTGGTAACTGAGTAAGAGAAGTGGGCTAAAGTGCCATTTACTAAACAGATTTTGAGGGATGATTTTAAAAAATGTTTCACGTGAAACATTTTAGTTTGCAATCAGAAATTGTTTCACGTGAAACATTTTAGTTTGTAGTCAGAAATGTTTCACGTGAAACATTTCTGATCTTATGGACATACTTAATAAAAGAGCAAGTTTTACAAAGTGCGGGAATATTGATATGATATTTTAAAAAATGGCAATAATTATGGATATATTCCAAAATAAAATGAGGACAAGTGATGAAAAGGAAAAAAAAGCATAACCAGCAGATGACTTTTATGCTGATTCCCCATAATGCAACCCGGCCGTTACAGTGGAACATGTCTAGGAAACTGCTTTCTGGCGCAGCCGCAGTCATCGCTGTATTAATAATTTGTTTTGGTGCTATTGGTATATGGTTCTATATAAGTCAAGATGATATTCGTCATGTTAACCAGATAAAGCGGGACAATCAGGAAAAAGTAGAAACCATAGAACTGCTCAACCAGGAGATTAGCAAAATTGAAAAACAACAGGAAGATATAGCCCAGAAGCAGTTACAACTCAAACGAATTATGGGTATTAAAGGTGAGAACAACCGTTCGGTTGAGGTATCGCGGGGTGGAAAAGGTGGGATTGACTACCGAACCCGAGATAGGAGCAATAATGCAGTCCTGCAGCAGACCGTAGAAATCCGAACTCAGCTGGCAATACAGGAAAAGGAACTGGACGAACTGTTGGCCCGGGTTAATAATAACAAGGCCTATTTTCGCAGTATACCCAACCAATGGCCGGCTCAGGGGGAGATTAGCTCTGAGTTTGGCTGGCGCAGCTCTCCCTTTGGTGGTCGGGGAGACAGTTTTCACGGAGGAATTGATATAGCTAACGATTCCGGAGTGCCGGTAGTAGCTGCTGCAGATGGTATCGTTAATTTTGCCGGGTGGAAAGCCGGTTATGGTAAACTACTGGAAATAAACCATGGCTATGGCTATAAAACTGCATATGGTCATAATTCTGCTTTGCTGGTAAATGAGGGTGATAAGGTTAAAAAGGGCCAGGAAATTGGCCGGATGGGTAGCACCGGTAGAAGTACAGGACCACACTTGCATTTTGAAATAATAAAGGACGGAGAACTCCAGGATCCCCGGATATACTTACCCTAAATTGCGGGCTACACAGGCGATTGGGGGAAAGGTTACCTTGTAAGATATCAAGAGCAGGAGGAGCGAGTATTGAGAAAAAAGGACCGTAGTTTTCAAAATATTGAAAGCCTAATATCTTCCGGAGTAGAAATAAAGGGCGACATAAACTCCCAGGGGTCTATCAGGATTGATGGACAGGTGGAAGGTAACTTAAATATTAAGGGTGATCTGATTCTGGGGGAAAAGGGTAAAATTAAGGGAGAAGTGAAAGCGGAAAATATTATAATAGCTGGAAAACTGGAAGGGAAAGCTACTGCGGCAACCCGTTTCGAAATTGCTGCCACCGGAGCTATCACTGGTGACATAAATGCTACCACCCTGATTATTGATGAGGGTGGTACACTTGATGGTAACAGCCGGATGACCCATGCCAAAGAGCATAGTATTGAAAGTGAGCGCGTACTTAACTTTAAAAAGGACAAGTATAAGGACAAATAGCAAGGAGGGTCTGGGGTGTTCACTAACCGGAGAGAAGCGGGGCATTTGTTGGCCAGGGCTCTGGATGACAAGGAGATTGAATTTGACCTGGTTCTGGGGGTTCCTCGCGGAGGAGTAGTAGTTGCGGACGTGATAGCAACCTATTTTAACTGCCCCCTGGATGTAGTTATGGCTAAAAAAATCGCTTCGCCCGGCTGGGACGATTTTGCTATAGGTGCGGTTACACCGGATGGAGAAACCCTGATACCGGAACGGGCTCAGAAAACAATAGATACGGATAGCACTACCATGGAAATATTAGCCCAAAAAGTAAAGGAAAATATTGACCGCCGCTTGAAACGATACCGGGGCCACCGCCCCCCGCTTGACCTGCAAGGGAAGAATATATTGCTGGTAGATGATGGTATAGCTACTGGATTTACTCTTAAGGCGGCTGTCAAATACCTGCAACGCCAGACTGATGGAAAGATTATCGTAGCGGTACCAGTTAGCTCAAAAAACGCTTATCTTAACTTGCTAGAGGAGGTAGACCAGTTGATAGTACTGGAGATCCCGGAAAAATTTTATGCAGTCAGCCAAGTCTATCAAGATTATACAGCGGTTGAAGATAATGATGTAATAAACATTCTAAAAAGATGCTCCTGACTCGAAGTTAGCTCCGTCCCACTTCTGTCCCTATATTCTCCCTCACCTGGCTGGTAACAACTTTCACCCGGGCCAGATAAAGACCTTTGGCTATAATATCGGCCATTTTAGAAACAATGAAGAGACGAGTATTTTGCAAAACCATGTGTTCAAAAAAACCACCTACGTTAACCACTGCTGAAATATGAAAATCACCTACCGCAGGTAGGGTCTTATTTAGAGCCGTACCTGGTTTTAAGCTGCCCTGGCGAACATTTATATAGCCAATCCGGTCTGCGTTTCCCAGGCAGGCATCTACGGCTATAATAAACGGTTGGGTATAAGTAGCAAATATTTCATCCAGGGTTTCCTGCAGGTTAGTAGCATGTACCGGCATTTCCAAGGTACCGTAGACGGCAGTCGAAGGGCTAAGGCTTTTAAGACGACTACCCACCAGAGGCCCCAGGCAATCACCGGTAGCCCGGTCGGTTCCGATACATAAAAACACCAATTCTCGCCCTGATTCGACATCCTGCATGTAAGCATATATAGCTTTTTCAATCTTATTAAAACAAAGTGGATCCTCAAAATGATAGGAGAACTTTTCCTGCATTATAGTCTTTTCTGTTTTGTACAAATACTCTTCCTCCCAGCTAAAATTATTTTGCAGCGTTTAATCCATATTCTTGACCGCTGGGAATATTTTTATGCTGTATTTGCCTACTTACAGGAATATTTATGAAGTATAAATATTGTTTTGCAGGCAGAAGGGGATGAGACCGATAAAAGTTCGCCTTATGTTGGTAATGGGCTATCTGGGAGCAGTTATTGGTGCTGGCTTTGCATCGGGGCAGGAAATAGTGCAGTTTTTTGTGGCTTACGGATTCTATGGCATAAAAGGTGGTCTGGTAGCTACCGGACTTTTTGCCCTCTGCGGGGGAATGTTACTCTATTTAGCCCATCGCTGGCAGGTATCCAATTATCAGGATATGTTAAAAAAAATGATGGGAGAAAAAACTGGGCCGCTGGTAGACTTTCTACTAGCCATATTTCTGTTCCTGGGTATAAGCACTATGATGTCTGCCAGCGGTGCCGTATTCTACGAACATCTCTATTTACCCAAAAATCTGGGTGTTTTCCTGGCCTATGTTCTGGTGATAGCTTTTCTCCTTACTGGGAAACAGGGACTGATTATATCCTATAATATACTGGTACCAATCAAGATCGTATTGCTGTTTATTATCAGCGGTTATGCCGCCTTTTTTGTAGAAAAACAATCAATTGCGATATATACTGCTTTCATCTGTCCGACCGAAGCCCGATTCTGGTTATTAGCCGCATTACTTTATGTAGCCTATAATTTTTCGCTTGCTATGGTGGTCCTAAGTGAATACCAGACGGTAGGTCAAGCAGGAGAAGGTATAACCGGAGCCATCTGGGGGGGATTAATACTGGGGGCACTGGTTCTGGTTAATTATTTGGCATTATATAAGTTTGTGCCGGTAATTATGCATTATGAAGTTCCTATGCTTTATGTAGCAGGGAAAATCTCGTTATCAGCTAAATACATTTATACCCTGGTGCTGTGGATAGGAATCCTGACTACTGCTATTGCCAATGCTTATGGATTTACCCAGCGTTTTGCCGGTCTCACCGGCCTTAACTACCGGTTCTGTCTGATACTTTGTATGACCCTGGCCCTGCCCGTCTCTATGCGCAGTTTTTCCAGTTTGGTGAGTAAAATATACCCTGTTTTTGGAATACTAGGAATAGTAATAATAACTGCGCTGCTGTACAGGACTACCAAAGACATAGCTATCGAGTTATATTATTATATAATGCAGTGTATTAAACGTGGTAAGGAGGCGTGAGCCTAAAGATGATGAATCTTAAAAAAATTCCACCGGTAGACGAAATATTGCTACATGACAACGTGCAGGGATTGCTAGGTAAGTTTAACCGGGACTATGTGATAAACCTTTTAAGAACCGTAATGGATGATATCAGGGAGGAATTACGTTCTTTACAGGAAGAAATGGAGAGGGAATCCATTAAAGAGGAAGTCGTAAAACGATTACAAAAGAGGGTGCAAGAATCGGCCCGGGGAACTTTGGAAAAGGTTATAAACGGAACCGGAGTAGTTCTGCATACTAATCTAGGACGGGCTCCAATGGGGGAACGGGCTTTAAACTATGTGTCGGCAATGGCGGTTAACTACAATAACCTGGAAATGGATCTTGAACGAGGTGAAAGAGGCTCGCGCTATGTTCA
>CAZAZH010000013.1:0-30236 GCA_964489585.1 uncultured Syntrophomonas sp. | reverse complement strand
ACCTGAACAAAGAGGGAGGTTAAATATTGAAGCGTGTTGTAAGTGTTAGCCTGGGTGCATCCAAACGGGACCATGTTTTTGAAACCGATTTTATGGGTGAGCATTTTCGGATTGAGCGCATTGGTACCGATGGAGATTGGGATAAGGCCATAAACCTTATTCGGGAAATGGATGGCAAAGTCGATGCCTTTGGAATGGGAGGTATTGACCTTTATGTCCATTTAGCCGGTAAACCCTATATAATTAAAGACGCCAAAAAACTAATTGCAGAAGCCCGCAAAACCCCTATGGTGGATGGAAGCGGTCTTAAAAACACCCTAGAGCGCAAGTGCATCCTCGATATTCAGAAAGAAGGAATCCTGGATTTACGTGGAAAGAATGTGCTTATGGTATGTGGGGTGGATCGTTTTGGCATGGCCGAAGCCTTCGAAGAAGTTGGGGCCAGGCTGACCCTGGGCGATTTTATCTACACGGTAGGAATTCCTATGCCCTTACATTCACTTAAAACCCTAAAGATAGCCGGGCGCATAGCAGCTCCGATAATAGTTAATATGCCTTTTGACAAACTTTATCCTACTGGAAACCAGCAGGATGTCATAATTCCCAAGCATTCAAAATATTATTATGCAGCGGATATTTTAGCCGGAGACTTTAATTATATCCGTCGCTATTTGCCTGACAAACTGCAGGGGCAGATAATTATTACTAATACCACCACCAGTGATGACATGAAAATGCTAAAAGAGCGGGGGATTAGTAAAGTGATCACCACCACGCCGGATATGGGAGGCCGATCATTTGGCACTAATGTTATTGAAGCCCTGATGGTAGCCATCATGAAGAGGCCGCTGGATCAAATATCCCCACAGGATTACTACAACATGCTAAAAGAGCTGGACATGAACCCGGGGGTGGTAGACCTGGAGAAAATGGATGCTTGATTTGGATTTTGCCTTCTTTAAACTAAACAACGATGAAAAACGGGGTCTATTTTACCGGAAATATTTTTTAAACCGGCTAGGCCCGGTTTTTTTTTCCCCCCGGGTGGAGAAACTAATCCAGTTAAATGATCTGAATTTCACCGGGTGCCAGATCAGCATGCCTTTGGGGCGGGGCAACATGGAGCTTATCGAGCCGGAAAAACAGCAAACTATGCTGAAACGTTCCACTGAGATTGTACAGAGCTACCAATTGCCTAATATGGCCGTAGATCGGCGCTTGAAACAACAATTGCTTAAATTATCCATAGGTTTTCCACTGGTCTTTGGGGATAATTTTATAAAGGCCCTGGCTGCCGCTATAACTGCCCGGATGCTTTCAAAACGGGAAATAAAGCGCATAATTATGGTAGGCGAAGTGGAGCATTATGCTGAGTTCATCGGCGGTATAAGCCTCTGCGGGGTTCCCCTTTCGATTCAAACCATGTTACCGGGGCAGTATGAGGTAATGACCTACCGTTTGCTCTATGAACAAGGATATGCCGTAAGTACCAGTCTTTTAAACCCGCACAGCTGGGAGCCGGGGGATCTGGTGTTTGTGTTTGACCCGCTAAGGGAAAGATTGGCAGTTGCGTTTCCCCAGGTTTGTTGTATTCAACTTACCAACAACGTCTGCGGCCTGGCCCCGGAACTGGAGGCTAAATTAACCCAAAACGGTATGGCAAGTAACCTTTATAATCTGGCCCCGATAATGGAAAGTTGTATGCTGGGGGAAGCAGGAATTTTGTCGTCAGGTGGAGAACAGATAAGGGCAACTGAAGCTAAAGGGAGGGAAGGAAATACATTCCTCACCCTGAAGCAGGTTGGTGATGAACTAGGTCTATGGGACCTCTTTCTTGACAAGGCCATATGAGCTACTTATAATACCATAAAGATAGCTGCAGAGGCTAGATTTTTTTGTTATATGGAGTTTCAAGCCGGGGGCTTAATTTTTTTAAGTTAGGGAGCGATGAGATGACCGAAGAAAAAGAAATTATTCTAACCAAGGAAGGACTGCACAAGCTCGAATCCGAGCTGGAGCACCTGAAATCGGTGCGGCGGGAAGAAGTGGCTGAACGCATAAAACAGGCGATAGCCTTTGGTGATATAACCGAAAACTCGGAGTATGAGGATGCCAAGAACGAACAGGCCTTCATCGAAGGCAGAATCCTAACCCTGGAAAAAACACTCAAAAACGCTCGTCTCATGGAGGAAACGGATATTCGCACCGATGTAGTTTCCCTGGGCTCAAAAGTTACCCTGAAAGAAGTCAAGTCAGGGCGGGAAGTTACAGTTCTGCTAGTTTCTTCGGTGGAGTCAAAACTAAAGGATGGTAAAATCTCTGACGAATCCCCGGTAGGCCGCGCCATCCTGGGCAAAAAGGTTAAATCCACCGTGCAGGTTGAAGCCCCAGCAGGAATCATTAAATATAAGATAATGAAAGTAGAGAAGTAGAAATTTCGAATTTTTAATTATTAATGAGTATTTGTTGAATTTAAGGAAGTGTACAAATGTCAGAACAGGAACAGAATATTAACGAGCTTATCAAGGTGCGCCGGGACAAGCTGGGAGAATTACGCTCTGCCGGCATAGACCCCTTCGGCCAACGCTTTGACCGTACTGCTGTTGCTCTTAAAATCCAGGAAAATTTCGATGACCTGGAAGGTAACACCGTAAAAATCGCTGGTCGCATTATGGCCAAACGACGTCACGGTAAAGCCGGTTTTGCCAATCTTCAGGACCTTACCGGAAACATTCAGCTCTATTTTCGCAAAGATGATCTGGGCGAAGAAAAATATGAACTGTTTAAAAAACTGGATATAGGTGACATACTGGGAATTGAAGGTGAAGTTTTCCGCACCCAGAAAGGCGAAATCAGCGTCCACGTCAGAGACCTGGTCTACCTATCCAAATCTTTGCATCCCCTGCCGGAGAAATGGCATGGGCTAAAGGATGTGGAGCTACGCTATCGCCAGCGCTATGTTGACCTTATCGTCAATCCTGAAGTAAAGGAAGTATTTATTAAGCGTAGCCGCATCATCAAAGAAATGCGAAACTACCTGGATGAACGCGGTTATTTGGAAGTGGAAACCCCAATGATGCAGCCTATTGCCGGTGGGGCTACGGCCCGTCCTTTCATTACCCACCATAATGCCCTGGGTATGGACTTATATTTGCGCATAGCCCCGGAGCTTTATTTAAAGCGCCTAATTGTTGGGGGTTTGGAGAAAGTCTACGAAATAAACCGCAATTTCCGTAATGAAGGTATATCTACCAGGCATAATCCGGAATTCACCATGCTGGAAATCTACCAGGCCTATGGCGATTTTGAAACCATGATGGATTTAGCTGAGAACCTGATTGCCACCGTAGTTAATAAAGTTAATGGCAGCTTGATTGTAGAAATGGAAGGGCACCGCATTGATTTTACCCTGCCCTGGCAGCGTATATCCATGTTGGAGGCCATTGAAAAATATACCGGAGTTAACTTCACCGGCATCAAAAGCGATGAAGAAGCCCGGGCCGCAGCCCGCAGTCTGAATATGGAAATAGGTGATAAAACCACCCGCGGAGAGCTAATTAATGAAGTTTTCGAGGAATTTGTGGAACAAAAGCTTATTCAGCCAACATTTGTTTACGGACACCCGGTAGAGATATCTCCACTGGCTAAAAGGAACGCTACTAACCCCGAGTTTACCGACCGTTTTGAGTTGTTTATCATGCAGCGGGAGATAGCCAATGCCTTTACCGAACTTAATGACCCCATAGACCAAAAAGAACGTTTCTTGAAACAGGTAGAGAAAAGAGCTCAGGGAGATAACGAAGCTCATATGATGGACGAGGATTACATAAATGCCCTGGAGTATGGCATGCCCCCAGCAGGTGGTATGGGTATCGGCATTGACCGTCTGGTTATGCTCATCACCGGTTGCCCCTCGATAAGGGACGTCATCCTCTTCCCCACACTGCGGCGCATTCAAGAATAAGGAGGGTGACAGGGGACGGTTCCTGTGTCACCTCTGTCACCTACGAGCATAAGGAGAAATCAAGATGTTTCGATATAGTTGGACTTATCGTTTGCTGGCCGGGAGCTGGTTTTTGGGATGGTTGGTTTCCGCCCCGGCACAGGTCAAAGACATAAATAACGGGTCAGTTTTAGCTTCGGCAACCCGGCGGGGAAGCGATGTTCTCAGGCAGTGGTTCTATCGCTGTGGTGACATCCTGCATCAATGGTTTTCAGCTAGCATAATACTATCCCGCTGGCTTGGTCTAATAGGGATATTCATCCTAGTTTATGGCCTCTGGCGGTTGGTTATCGGCGCAGGTTTGCGTATTCCTCTGGTGTTGATTCTTGCAGGTATAGCGCTGTCTATGCTACAGTTTATTCCAGGGGCAGGGCAGGGAAGTATATTCCTATCTCTATTTCGCTGGTGGAGTCGTACGGATTAGCATCCCGAAGGGAGCAACCTGATACAAGTGGTACAGCAACGCAAGAAAATTCTTCATATGATTGGTGGAGGGGAAATTGGAGGAGCCGAAGAACTGGTCTTTACGCTTCTCAAGATGACCGATCCATCCAGGTATGAAGTTCACCTGGTCTGCCTGTGTAAGGGTCCTTTTGCTCATCTGGTTGATAAAGAGGGTATTCCTACCTTAACCATTCCTATGCGTCACCGAATGGATGTTAGTAAAATAAAGGCTGTGCGTAGTTATATACGTAAACACCAGATTGATTTGATTCATACCCATGGTGTACGGGCCAATCTCATTGGTCGTCCCGCTGCCCAGCGTGAGAATATACCAATTGTAACCACCTTCCACAGCATGTTGCACTATGACTATGATGCCCTCTGGAAGGTATTTATGGCACGTCTTTTAACTATGTATGGTAATCATTATACCGATCGCTTTATTGCTATTTCCCATGCTATTAAAGATGATTTGTTGGATATGCATATCCCGGCAGATAAAATTCAAGTTATTCACAGTGGCTTGGATATATCGAAATTTACTTCTACGCAGAACCCGGAGAAGATACGCCAGCAGTTTAATCTTGATTCCGACCGCCTGACCTTTACCATGGTAGCTCGTTTTCATCCAGTTAAAGGGCACCGTTATTTTTTGGAGGCTGCCCGTAAGCTGCTGGATGCCGGGATTAACGCGCAATTCCTGCTCATCGGGGAAGGCCTCTACCGCCGGGAACTGGAAGCCAGGGCAAGAGATTTGGGAATAGATACCTTTGTGCATATGCCCGGTTATTATCGGCAGGTGGAGGATGTATACCGAATTAGTGATGTACTTTGTGTTCCATCGCTTATGGAGGGATTGGGACTGGTGATTCTAGAAGCGATGCATTTTGGAGTACCGGTTATCGCCAGCTCTGTTGGAGGTATTCCGGAGTTGATTGAAGATGGCAAGAGTGGAATTCTGATTCCGCCTGCTGATGTACAGGCCTTCTATAACGCCATGTATAAACTGGCCGTCGATCAGGATTTAGCTTTAGCCCTGGCCCGGGAAGGAAAAGAACAGGTCAAACATTTTACCATTGAAAACATGGCCCGGCAGGTAGAAGAATGCTATAGTGAATTGATTAAAAATTCTCGAAATGCTCCGAATGTTCGTGTCTGATTTGTACCCGGGGTTTACCGCCGGTCATGAGGCCGATCTTAAAGGCCCCCAGGACGATAAGCAGGAGCAGCAGACTTAAGACCAGGGTAGCTTTAGGGTTGCTTATAGAGCTCATTATAATAGCAATAACCCCAAAGAAGCAGCTAATACCATAAATGATACGCACACTATTCTGATGACTGAACCCCATACCCATCAAACGGTGATGCAGGTGATCTTTATCCGGACTGAAAATCGGAGTTTTATTATAGATACGGCGGACAATAGCAAAAAAGGTATCAAAGATAGGAATCACCAGGATAAAAATAGGTACAAAAAGGGAGATGATAGCTGCACTCTTGGCGAGACCCAGAACGGCCAGGCATCCCAGCACAAATCCCAGCAAATTCGAACCACAGTCTCCCATAAAGGTACGTGCCGGGTAGAAATTGTAGGGCAAAAAGCCAATAGTAGAGGCTACCAGGATGAAGGCTATGACTGCCGCTACTAGCTGCCCATTCAAAAGGGTAACGATTCCCATGGTACAGCCGGCTATAGCGGTTACGCCAGCCGCCAGCCCATCCAGCCCGTCAATAAGGTTAATAGCATTGGTGATACCAACTATCCATAGCAAGGTAATAGGGATACTGAGGTACCCCAGGTTAAGCATTCCGTCAAAAGGATTGGTAACAAAGCTAACCACAATACCAGAGTAAATAGCCACCGATGCCGCCAGAATTTGGGCCAGTAGTTTTACCCAGGCTGGGAGGTCAAAAATATCATCCAGCAGACCGGCTAAAAAAATAATCACGGCACCGATAATCAGTCCGTTAACTGGAGCTGATTTCGGTACAAAAATTATAATACTGAGGAAAAAGGCTAGAAATATGGCGATTCCACCAACTCGGGGCATAGCCATCTGGTGAACTTTCCTCTGGTCGGGTTCATCCATGGCGCCAATCCGCTGAGCTATATCAATCGTCAGTGGAACGCAAAAATAAGCAATTACTGCTGCTATTGCTACTGCAATAATAATCATATATATGGGCATATTAAGTTCAACTCCCCAAAACCCTCCACATCTAGACCTATTCTATCACCGAGGCTAATCCTTGTCCACGAGTGATTTTTTGGGTTTTAAGGAGATAAGGGGATTAGAAGTGGAAATACGCCCATTGCTTCTGGTATGATGAATCTATACTTTGGTCAGTTTTTATCATATTTTGGCAATTAATCAGAAATGCAACAATGGGAGCGATGTCTGTTGTTAATCGTTCTATCCGGATACTATGGATTTGATAATGCCGGGGATGAAGCGTTGTTGTCCGCCATCTGTTCCAGCATACAACGCATTGAACCAGGTGCAGAATTTGTTGTCTTATCCGGATGTCCACAGAAAACTGAAAAACTACATCAACTTCATGCGGTCGACCGCATGAGTCCCTGGCAAGTACTGAAGGTGCTCCGCCAGGCCGACCTGTTAATCAGTGGGGGTGGCAGCCTGTTTCAAGATGTAACCGGCCCCCGTTCACTTCCCTATTATATTAGTATTGTGGCCCTGGCTAAAATGTTGGGTAAACCGGTTATATTCTATGCCCAGGGAGTAGGTCCCATACAGCGTCGTTTCAGCAAATTCCTGCTGCGATGGTGGGGGAATAAGGTAGAAATGATTACCCTGAGGGATAATAGTTCCATGGAGCTCTTACGAGAACTGGGGGTAGTACGACCGCCCACCTATGTTACTGCCGACCCGGTTTTTACCCTCGATCCGGCGAAAGAACACTATGTACGTACGGTAGCTTTACTGGAACGTTACCAACTGAAACCGGGCAAACTACTGGGAATCTCCGTTCGTCCCTGGGCGGCTCTGATAAATATGCGTACCGAGCTGGCTCGCCTCCTGGATAATCTGGTATTGGAGGGCTATCAGGCCGTCTTTATCCCCATGAACTACTCTCAGGATTTACCTGAATCGCGTTTGATTGCCTCTATGATGCAGGAACAGGCTACTGTCCTGGAAGAAAATTTGTCTAGTATGGAAATGATTGCTCTGATGACCAATTTTAAAATGGTCATCGGTATGCGCCTGCATTCCCTTATTTTTGCTGCCACCCGGGGGATTCCCTTTGCGGGTATTTCTTATGACCCAAAGATTGATGCCTTCTTACGGTCATTTGAATTGGAACCATTAAATGGGCCTTATGAAAACATGTACGAACAGATAAGCTTACTTTTGCAGGATGAAAACCGACAACATCATATTCGCCTGCAGGCCGAAGATTTCCGCAACCGTGCCCAACAAAACGCCCCCATGGCCTTATCCCTGATTAAATAACCGCGATTTCACTACAACGACCCCACGAAGGTTGTATAAATGCACAAAGAGCGTTAGCAAAGCATTGGCACAACACCCGGCGAAGGCGAACAGGCGAAAAGGGACGAGTGACAGGACATCTCGAGTGACATCAGCAGCAGTTTTAGCTTATCGGGCTAATCGTTGCCGCACCAGGTTTTTAACATAATCCGCTTCTTCAACCTTCATAGGCAGGATGACCAGGGTAAAGATTATTACTCCCAGCAAAATACTGGCCATTACCTCGATTATCTGGTTGGATAATAAACTTAAATCCAGTAGCTGTCCCAGCTCCACCTGGAAAAGGTATACACTGGTACCCATTACCGCCGAGGCCAGGAGGATTTTGGCCAGGGTTACAAACAACCGACGTTCCGGGAGGGTCTTGACCCGCCGCCGTAGTAAGATATAGATCAGTATCATATTGACGGTGGCGCCAATGGAGGTGCCCAGAGCCAGGCCTCCATGTTGCAAGGGACCAATTAATAGCAGGCTGGCTGCAAGGTGTACTGCTACATCACAGAGGCTGACCTTGACCGGAGTCTTTGTATCCTGCAGAGCAAAAAAGGTTCGGTTCATCACCGTGTAGGCACCCTGGGAAATTAAAGCCAATACATAAAAACGCAGAGCAAAAACTGTCATTTGGGTAGAACGGGCATCAAAAGCCCCGTGTTCAAAAATCAGCCGTACCAGCGGTTCGGCAATTACGAAAAGCCCTACCGCCGCCGGAATAGTACAGAAAAAATTAAGGTTCAGGCCAAAAACGGTGGTTTGCCCAATCTCGTCATAATTTTTCCGGGCCGCCATTTCCGATAGACTGGGAAAGAGGGCGGTATTAATAGCCACCACAAAAAGATTATAGGGAAGCATCATCAACTGGCTGGCAAAATTAAGCGAAGCAATACTGCCGTGGATTAAGCCGGAGGCCAGGATTTTATCAATGGTAACCGAAAGCTGATTAATAGAGGTTCCTATCATAGCTGGCAGCATCAAGGTGAAAACCTGTTTAATCCCGGGAAGGGATTTTTTTATTTCCAGGCGATAAGGAATTTTTAAGCGCCACAGATATAAAACGGCCGAAAGTACCTGGGCAATACAGGCCAGGATAGTACCAATTGCTAGCCCAATAATGCCGTACCCGGGTGTAAGCAAATAGATGCACAAAATCATAACTCCTGAAAAAATGGCATGGTAAAGGGCCGGAACCTTAAAATGCTTCAGGGCGTTTAGTATGCCCCCCAGGAGCAGTGAAGTGGCTAAAAATATCATGCAGGGAAACATAATCCGGGTGAGCAGGATGGTCAACTCACGCTTCTCCCCGGTAAATCCAGGGGCAATAGCTGAAACCAGGTAGGGAGCCAGGACCATGCAGGGAATTACCAGGGCTACCATGCCCAGGATAGTGATATTAATAATGGTGCTGGACATGCGGGCCGCTTCTTCCCGGCTACGGTGCACCGATATATCGGTAAAAACGGGAATAAAGGCGGTAGCCAGTGCTCCGCCTATAATAATATAGATTAAATTGGGCAGGGTAAACGCCATGATATAAGAGTCGGTCAACATAGAGGTGCCAAAACGGGCGGCGATGACCTGCTCCCGGACAAAACCCAGCAGCATCCCCGCCACGTTAAAGACCATGATGATACCCGCCGCCCTGGCAATTGACTTATTGGAAACCTCTACTCACTCCACTTCCCCAACCTGTTGTTACAACCGCTCTAATTTAAAACCATGTTGCCACACCAATTCCGGATCATACAGGTTTTTGGTATCTACAATAAAAGGTTGACCCTCCCGGGCCATTAAACCCTTAAACAGCTCAAAATTCAACGCATCCAGGCCCCGTTGACGGGCCAGTATCACGATACCGTGAGCTCCGGCAACAGCTTCTTCCAGGCTGTCTACTTTAAAAGGATAATAATTAGGAACGGCCGGGTCATAAGCCCGTACCTGACAACCGGCTTCCTTTAATGCAGCGATGACTGCCAAGGCCGGACTCATACGGTCATCATTGGAATAATCCTTCATGGCCAGACCCAGGGCGGCAATACGTGCTTGCGCAGGCGCTACCGGAAGGTTGCGCAGCACCAGATTAGCCACATAATGAGGCATTTCGTCATTAACCTGACGGGCGGTTTGTAAGAGACGTAAGGGAACCTCAAGTTCCTGCGCTTTCGGTAAAAGATAGTACAGGGCATTGGGCAGGCAATAGCCCCCAACACCAGGTCCCGGAGTAAGAAGATTGACGCGCTGGTGAGTATTAGCTACCTCTACCACTTCAAAAATATCAATCCCCATGTTTTTGCAAAACCGGGTAAATTCATTGCACATAGCAATATCAACGTCCCGGGAGATGTTTTCCATCACCTTGGAGGTTTCTACAACTTCCATAGAACTGGCCTGTACTATAGGGGCTTTAGTGACAATTGACATGAGATTAAAAGCCCGTCGGCTGGATTCCTCATCCAGACCGGCCAGGGCTGCAGGCATGTGTTCAAACTCATGGAAAGCCCGCCCTTCGGCGATACGTTCTGACGAATAAGCCAGGTAAAAATCGGTACCGGCCGTAAGACCACTTTCCTGTTCCAGGATAGGAAGAATAATATCCCTGGTGGTCCCGGGAATAACGGTGCTGCGAATGAGTACCAGGTCACCTTTTTTCAAACCCTGGCCCACGGTTCGGCAGACCTCTATAAGTGGTGTCATATCATGCTGGTTTCCTTCCACCGGGATACCCACGGTTACAATAATGTTATCGCATTCCTGCATAGCTAAATGGCCGTCGCTGACTGCCCGAAAACGTCCTGCCGCCAGCTGCTCCCGCAGAATCTCCGGAAGTCCGCGGCCTTCATAGACTTCCAGGTGATGGCTGTGGCCCTGGTTAAGCTGTACCACCAGCTCTTCATCAATATCCACACCGATGACTTCACAGCCCCGCATGGAAAAACTTAAAGCCAGGGGCAGTCCCACAAACCCCAGACCAAACATAGTTATTCTTTTCAATTACAATTCCTCCTTGGAGTGCTTTTGTTTAATTGCTGCTGTAATCTTTTCCATCATAAACTGGGCTCGGCTTTCCCAGGAATTTTCCTGGGCTTTTTGCAGGCGAGCTCTTTTTTTCTCCAGCTTATCCTGCAAGGCCCGACGGATTGCCCCGGTAAATCCCTCCTTACCTGCGCCAAACTCCACCAAACCATCAAAATCCATAATTTCCGGCATAGGAACCGAAGCGATAGGTTTACCGGATGCCAGGTATTCGTAAAACTTAAGCGGGCTGACGGTTGATGTCAGGGTATTTTGCCGGAAGGGATTTAAACATACATCAAAGCCCTTTAAATAAGTAGGTAGCAGTTCCCGATCGCGGTGGCCCAGCAGATGTACATTGGGGCGATTCATTAATTCTGATGCATTCACATTGGTCCCTACCGGCCCTACCATAACTACCGAGCCCTCAGGGAAACCATCAGCCACAGCCGCCATTAGCTCCAGGTCAATCCATTCCTTAATTGCTCCCACAAACCCCAGTACCGGGCGGGATAGGTTATCAAGTTCTGGAGCAATCGGTGTTTCCGGTAGGTCAGCCTTACCAAAATGTTCTATATTGGCAGCATTAGGAGAAAGATAAATCTCCCGGCAGAAACGTTTCTTACTTTCATATAATCCTCGGGCAGTGCAGAATACAATGTCGCATTTTTCCATCAACCTGCGCTCCATAGCTTTAACCAGTCTGGGATTAAAACCCTCATAAGCGGAGTGGTCATCCACACAATCATAAATAACAAAGCTCTCCCCTAAGTTTCCCAGTAAATCACAACTGGTATGCAGGTAAGTCCATAAAACCGGATTAGCAAAACCCAGCTGCTGCATGGCTTCCTGCAGACAACGTGCAATCTTACCCTGGTTTAGAACATTAAACCCGGTGATGCGGCTACCAAACGGCCATACCACCGGAGGCGATAAAAGCCAGATATTATTATTTAAACGTCGCAGTCCTTCAATAGCCCGTTCTTTTTTAAACGCCACCCCGGGATCTTTATAAGGCGACAAAAACGATATAGGGGGCTCTACATATAATATACGGTGTTCTTCCGGCAAACGGGACATAATCTGCTGCTTCCGCGTCCACAAAGGCTCCCAATCTACTGACGACACACATACGATATCCAAAACGTTATCACTCCATATCATTTGACACCTGAACCTGCGGCAAAGCTGCCACCAGCCCCAAGAAAAACCAGAAATAACTGGCCATCATGGGTACCTCGAAGACATTTTCCACACAGTTATGGGCCAGTATTCCGACCAGACCGGCCAGGATGCCCAGCCCCATGATTTTAAGGTAATAATCATCAGTGGCATTAAGAGAACTGCGAGCCCGGCGCAATCCGGTAAGAATCAAAAGCAGGGTAGCCAGGAGGCCTATCCAGCCAGTTTCGGTACCTACTTTTAGATACCAGCTATCGGCATAAAAACTACTGTCCGGGTAATTACGGGCAGCTACGGCGCCACCAAATTGCCCCAGACCTACCCCCACAGCAGGCGAAGTTTGCCAGTGTTTAACGGCTAAATCCCAGCGCCCCAGGCGTCCCCCCCGTTCAGAGGAAACCAAATATTCCGGGCTCATCATATAGGATATGCGATGATATACACTGGGCATAAGGGTGGGGGTGAGAAGCGCCACCAGCACCATCAAAATCAGAATCCGCTTGTCTACCCATAGCCCTAGCAGCAAAACCGATAAGATAACAGCCAACCAGGCCCCCCGGGAAAAGGTGAAAACCAGGCAAAGGGCAAAGACCAGGAATACCCCAGCATAAACCATCTTTTTAAACCATTGTTCACTACCATAATACATAGCATAGGCCATAGACATGGCTAAAACCATCAAACTACCCAAAATGTTGGGGCTGCCAATAATTGAAAAAACCCGGGTTCTAATCCCCTGTTCGGCCTGGTCTACCCATTCGGCAGGCATTTCTACACCGGTGATGTATTGAGCAATGCCTATCAGTGCAATGATAACCGCCATTAATAGGAAGACATCCACCAAGCTGCGGGCCTGGTTGCGTGAACGCAGTAGATGATAGGCTATAAAAAACCATAAGACATACTGTACCATTACCCGCATGCCCTCCAGGGCCACCATATTATCAGGGGAATTGACCATAAGCAGGAATACCATGATGGACAGGTACAGGATGAAAGGCAGCAGCATGCCGCTGCGACGTGGTTGCCACTGATTGACACCCATCCTTAAAATCCACAGGCCAACTATAGCAATAAATAAAAGCTCATCCCATATACCCTGCATAAAGGACAGGCCTCCCTGACGGAAGAGCCAGTCTAATCCGGCATAAAGGACTACCAGGTATAGCTCAATAGTTCTCGATTCACCACGGGCTTGCGGTGCATCGACAGTTCCAGTTACTGTTTGCATTTTATCCTCCAGCAGTGTTTCCGCTATTAATCTTCGATAGCAATCCCCGTAACAATTGCTTTGGCCTCCACTTTTTGGGTCTTAACTACAAAGTCTTCTTTACCAACGCGGCACTTCTGGCCGGCAAAAGTAATTTCTGCCGGAGATATTTGAGAAATTTTTCCCTCCAGGGTAAGATAGATATCTTTGCGAAAAGGATTAGTAGTTAGATTCATATTTCCATCAGCAGTATTGACTACCCAATACGCAGGCTCTACCCGCATTTCCGTAATCTTAATATTAGTCAGGCCGCCACTGGCTACTAACTGATCGCCTACCTTAATACTATTCTCAGTTCCTGGATAGACCCCGTTACAAACTACTTTTACTACTACTGTCCGGGCTTCAGCCGGTGTACCAGCAGCCCGGTCGCGGTATAAATATCCCGCTACCAGAATTAGTACAATAAAAACAATAGCGAGATCTACTATACTAATCTTCCCGAATAATCTCCCTTTTTCGTCTAACATAACAGGAATCCTCCTTAACGCAATTATATCTAACACAGTATAGCAAAAGTAGCTTACATTTACCATGCACAGCCATCACAAAAAACCCTTCCAGAAACGGAAAAAGAATGGTACTGTCAGAAAAGGCATTATTTATTGTATACTTGAGTAAAAGCAAAAAAAATTGGGACGCCCGGTTCACTTATCTTTGGGAGTAATTATATTATGAAGAATTATATTATGAAGAACGCATTTTTAAAATGGATGTTAATAAGCGGACTAATATTCGGATTGTTTTTTGGGTTAGGAGTGGGTTTTACTAAACTCCTGCAGCCTGAAAACCTGGGAAAAGAAAAAACTGCTGGGGAAGAAAAACTGAATAGGATTGATGGTGAAAGAACTAATATACTGATCCTGGGGGTAGACGCTCGCCCGGGCGAGAAAAATTCCCGTTCCGATACCATGTTGCTCGTTTCCATCGATCCCAAGTTGGATAAAGTAGCGGTAATTTCTATACCCCGCGATACCCAAACGGAAATTAGGGGTTTGGGAACCAGCAAGATTTGCGCAGCTAACTTCGTTGGTGGCCCTAAATACGCGGTGAACCGGGTGGAAGAATTGATGCAGACTCAGATTGACTACTATATAGAAATGGATTTCAAGGGTTTCGAAAAAGTAGTTGACACCCTGGGTGGGGTGACCATAGATGTTCCCCAGCGTATGTATAAGCCCACGGAAGGTATCAACCTCTATCCGGGTAAACAAAAATTAGACGGCAAAAAAGCCCTGGCCTTTGTCCGTTTCCGTGATTATATCAATGGGGATATCGACCGCACCTACCAGCAGCAGGTGTTTATCAAGACCCTGGCAGGGGAAGTTTTACAGCCCCGTACCATCACTAAACTACCCAAAATGGCCAAACAGATGAAGCAGTACGTGGAAACTGATATAGGCTTTACCGATATGATTAAAATGGTAAGTTGGGCACCCGGGTTTAATGCTGATTCCATTATAACCCAAACTTTACCCGGTTGTTTTTACGATGAAGTTGACAGTCGTGGTCGCTTGCTTAACAGCTACTGGCTGGCTGATAAAAACGCTACCGCCAACCTTCTGGAAAATCTCTTTGTTGGTAAGACTATAGCCGTAGTTCAGCAATCCCCACCCCCGGCGGTAGTCGACCCACCGGCTGATGTCGAAGATGAATACGACATAGAGAACGACAACATAGGAGATATCAACCAGCAGAGATCTCAACTACCCAGCCCCGGGCATAATGGGGAACTAAGAATACCCGTTCAGGAACCCCAAAACTCCGCCGGTCCCCAGGGGTATATTTAGGAGTAAGGGGTAAGGGGTAAGGGGTTAGGAGTAAGGAGTAAGACGGGCAAGTATCCTGTAGGGGCGAACCCATGTGTTCGCCCGCGGTCTGTTTAATTTTGATGCAGATTAACACAGATTATTATGATTTGCGCAGAAATCTTTTTCCTTAATTATTATCAGCGTTAATCACCCTGGGGATACTACTGATGCTTCCTTTGGTTACGTCTATCCTTCCATGTCTAACTAGCTCCTAATGGTATTTTACATTCAGTGTAATTCATATTTATCAGTGTATTCAATGTCTAAAAAAACCGCGTAAATCCTAATTAATCCGCGCTATCCGCGTGAATTTCCCTTTGCAATCTGTAAGTAAAACTCCTAAAATGTTGTATTATAAATAAAGAAAAATTTCTATTAAAGGAGTTTATTACATAATGTCAAATAAAAAACTAAAGGGTAATCGCCTGAAAACCAAATTGCGGGTCGTACCCCTATTTATTCTGCTAAACATTTTCTTCTTCTCATTCCTGCTCAGCGCCACCGCTGCCACTGGCATTATAAACACTAACTACGTAAACATCCGCTCCGGTCCGGCTACTACCTATGATATTGTAGGCCGACTGGATCAGGGCAATCAGGTGGAAATAGCAGGCAGCAAAAATGACTGGTACCAGATAAAAAGCGGGCAGTTAAACGGCTGGGTACGTAATGACCTTATTAACCTGCAAAAAGAATATTCGCTAAAAGTCACCGCCAACGGTGTAAACCTGCGCTCCGGTCCTGGTACTACATATTATGTTGTAGGTTCGGTTAACAACGGGGATATCCTCACCTTACTAGATACAAATGGTGACTGGTATCAGGTCAAAACCGCCGACGGCTTAACAGCCTACATAAATGGCTCCTTCGTACAGAAAATAGAAAAAACTGCTCCTGCCCTAGTTCCTTCGTCCGGGCAGCAAATACCTGCCCCGTTAGATACACCGGTAGTAATACTGGACGGGAGCCAATTAACCTTTGAAGTACCACCAACGATAGAAAAGGGCCGCACCCTGGTACCCCTGCGGGCTATTTTCGAAGCCATGGGAGCCAGTGTCAACTGGGATAACAACACCCGTACCGTTACCTCGGTTAAGGGCACTACCACCGTAGTTTTACCTATTGGCTCCACCCGTCCTACGGTAAACGGTCAGGTTTGGCCCCTGGAAGTACCGGCTAAAATCAATAATGGTCGTACCTTAGCCCCCTTACGCTTTGTAGGCGAAGCATTTGGAGGAAAAGTGGACTGGAATAGCCGCACCCGGACTATTAGCATGAGCAGCCCCGCTGATATCGATAGTCGGGCTAACACGGTAGTAATACAGGGTAACCAGACTAATCTGCGCAGTGGTCCGGCTACTACTTACGATACCATTGAAAGTGCTAACGAAGGTGAAAAACTACCCATTCTGGCTGAAAGAGACGGTTGGTATCAGGTTAGCCGCGGCGGGCGTCCCGCCTGGGTAGCGGGTTGGGTAGTTAATTTAGCCTGGGAAGAAAACGAACCCCTACCCCCGGAGGAACCTGTAGAAGAACCTAAACCAGAGCCTCCCCCTAAACCCGAAAAACCTGGCCCGGGAGTAATCTGGCTCTCGTATAACAAAGATGAAAATGGTCTCCAGATACGTATGGAGTCCGGCGCCAAACTGGATGCCAACATCCGGGAGAGTAGCAGCAAAGTTACCTATGAATTCAAAGAATGTCGGATAGAAGGATTAAACCTGATAAAACAATCGCTGGGTAGCGGCGAAGTCAAGGCCAAAGCCAGGAATGAGGGAGAAAATACTATAGTAGAAATAGACTTCCCCTATAATACCCAATACCAAACTGCCAGCGAAGAAAGTGGTAAGCGAGAAGTATTCATCATTCCCAACTCTATTAGTAGCGTAGAACGGAAAAGTCTGGGTAGCATGGGTGATCGCCTGGTTATTAACACCCTCACCCCGGCTCAATGCAGCAGAACAAAATCCGGAGATATTATCGAAATCCGTCTGGAGGGGGTCCTAAAGGGCAAAGCCCAGGATGAATATAAATTCGATGACAGTACCCTTATTAAAAATGTTACCTTCAACGAAACAAGTGGGCCAACTGCTGGTACCATAATCCGTATTACTACCAGTGACCTGGGTAAATATATGGTAGGTCAGAGTACGGATGGTAGTAACACTAACGTTCTATTAGTAGGTAAAGACCAGATCAAAACCCGGCGTGAAAACCTGGTGGTGTTGGACCCAGGTCACGGTGGCCGTGATACTGGTGCCCGGGGAAAAACTTTAAATGAAAAAGAGGCTAACCTAATGATAGCATTAAGAGTAGGCGAACTTCTTAACAATAAGGGAATAGAGGTAGAATACACCCGTACTACAGACATATATGTAGAACTGGAGGAAAGAGCTGCTATTGCTAATCGCCTTAATGCCGGGCTCTTTGTTTCTATTCATAACAACGCCAGCACCGATCCGTCCAAACAGGGTACGGAAACTTACTACTATGCTCCGGTAGATAACGACCTGCTCTTCTTGCAATTGGATGAGCGTAAATCCCTGGCTACCAACTTGCACCAGCAGCTGGCAACCAAACTCAAACGCCCCGACCGGGGAGTAAAAACCGCCAACTTCTCTGTTTTAAGAAATACCACCATGCCCTCAGCACTAGTTGAATGTGTTTTTATCAGTAATCCTGATGAGGAGCAAATGCTGCAAAAAGACTATTTCATCCAATGGATCGCCGAAGCCATAGCCAACGGCATAGCAGCATACATGGGGAAATAGGGACAAAGGGAAGGAACCTTGTCCTTCTTTCCCCTAGCGTTCGTTATTGTAATTTATAAATTATACTTAAAGTCGACTTGTCGGAAGTTCAATGGTTACCTTGAATAGGACAAAAAGGGTTTTTTAGAATCTGTATTAAATGGACCAATGAGGCATAACAATAGATAATAATGGTGGGGGAGGAAATCAATGTTTAGTAAATACCACTGGGCAGGTCCTTTGCTACTAGGCATATTTTTTGTACTGGGATATTTATGCCCTATAGCTGTAGCTGATGATGATATCCGGGCCGAAGTAGCTACGATTATTAGGGAGAATTACGTTGAACCTGTTTCTGCTGATATACTTGCCGCTCCGACCGTGAAGGAAATGCTCAAGCGTTTGGGTGACCCCTATGCCAGTTATCTCACCCAGGAGGAATACCAGGAAGAAATGGATGCTCTGGACGGCAATTTTACCGGGGTGGGGATTTACATAAATGCTGTCAGTGATGGGGTACAGGTGCTTTCGGTAATAACGGGTTCACCTGCGGCAAAGGCGGGGTTAAGAAAGAATGATGTGATCGTGACAGTAGATGCGACTACCCTGGTGGGGGTAGATTCAGATAAAGCTATGCAGATACTGCGCGGTGAGGTTGGAAGTACGGTGGTACTGAAGGTTAAGCGCGATGGACAGGTATTAAGTTTCAATATTACCCGGGAAAAGATAGAGGTACCTACGGTTCATCCGGAGATGTTGGATAAACGGCTGGGTTACATGGGGATAGATGATTTCGGGCAGCGCACCTATGGAGAAATGGAGAAAGCCGTAAAGAGTCTGAAACAAGCGAAAGCTGATAACTGGATAGTGGATTTACGGGGTAACCCGGGAGGGTACCTGGAGTCAGCTATTGATGTAGCCGGGGTTTTTATGGGGGAGGCTCCAGTAGTAGTAGTGGAGGAAAGGGACTCCGCGGGTTTTTATACTGGTACTCCCGGTGATGTATTTATAGATGGCGCTCTGGTATTATTACAGGATGAGTATAGTGCCAGTGCCGCGGAGATCCTGGCAGGGGCTCTGCGGGATAACCAGCGTGCTGTTTTAATCGGGAAGACGACTTATGGAAAGGGAACGGTGCAGCAGATTTTTCCCCTGTCCAATGGCGATAATTTAAAAATAACCATAGCCCGTTTTTATTCGCCTGCGGGTGAGGAGATTAATGGGGTTGGAATTAAGCCGGATATTGAGGTGGAGGATGAGAACTGCCTGGCTGTCGCCAAACTGATTTTAAGCGATAATCGGGATACTATGTATGGTAGTATGATAGCTCTGGAATTGGATAGTTTTATGGTAGCGGTTGATACCAGCAAACTTCGCCAGGCGGGTTATTGGAAGGCCTGGGCCGATATTATCGATGGGATTGGCGATGCTCCAGTATATTACGGTAATGACTCGGGTTGGACTGAGCTCAATGCTGAGGAACGTAAGCTGCAATGGTCTTATTATTATCCGGGATATGAGTTTATTGGGGATATTTCTGAACTAGATATTAGTATAGATATGAAGTCAGCGCTTAATGAGAAGTATATAAATGATTATAATATTCAGCTCATTAATGCTAAGAGTGGGCAGAGGATGAAGTCCGAACTTCAGCTGGTAGATGACAGTACCTTCAGCTGCCATCCCCTCAAGCCCATGGAGCCGGGCGAATATTGGCTGGTAATTCATGATACACTGCGCTTTGCCGACGGCCAGCGGTTGCCCCAGGGGCAGATTGGTACTATCAGAAATTAGACACTAAATTTTCCAATTTTTTGATGCAGATCCAGGGCGAACACATGGGTTCGCCCCTACATAGCCAAAAAACAGCGTTAATCCCTGTGAATCCGCGCGAGCGAAGCGAGTCCGCGTCTATTACCTATTTTCTCCCTTGACCCCCATTTCCATTTCCCGTTATAATGCAATTAATAACCCGACCAACCGGTCGGTCAGTTTATGTTGCATAGAAATGGGAGGGGAAATAGTGAATAAATTTAAACGGTTACCGTACATTTTACTGGTTCTGGTTTTAGCCCTATCGTTATTAAGTGGCTGCGAAAAAGAAAAAGAAGTAGTCAAAGAGACGGAATTAAGTGTGAGCACGATCAAGGTGGAAAAGCACAACATAGCCCAGGCGGTCAAGTACCCGGGAACGGTGCGGGGAGTCAACGAAGTGTACATAATGGCCAAGGTTCCTGCCCGGGTAACGGCTATATATGTGAAACCGGGTGACCAGGTAAGTACCGGGCAGACGCTATTGACCCTGGACAGCAGTGATTATGAGGCTGGTATCCGGCAGGCCGAAGCGGGTGTAGCTATGGCTGAGGCCGGTAAGAAAGCTCATGACATTCAGTTGGAAAATGCCCGGATTAATTATGAGAGAATGGAGAAGCTGTTTGAGGCCGGAGCAGCTTCAAAGCAGCAGTTGGAAGGCGCAAAGATTCAATATGAGCTGTTGGAGACTGGAAGTACGGAGGCTTCTTTGGAGCAGGCCCAGGCCCTTCTGCAGTCAGCTCAAACCCAATTAAGTCATTGTGCTATCACCTCACCTATCAGCGGTGTAGTAGGGAGCGTTAATCTTTCCCTGGGCGACACTGCCAGCCCTACCTCCCCGGCCGCAACCGTAAGCGACACCTCCCGTTTAGAAATAGAAGCTCTGGTTAGCGAATCCGAAGTAAGTTATATAAAAACCAATACAGTAGTAGACGTGCTGGTCAAGGCCGCTGGGGAGAAGCCTTTTAAGGGTAAGGTGGACAGCGTTGCCAGTGTAGCCGATCCCATGAAGCGCAATTACAAGGTTAAGGTGGTCCTGGATAACCCGGATAATAAGATTAAGTCCGGTATGTTTGCCGAGGTGGTAATCAGTACTGTTAGCAAAGATGATGTGCTTACCGTACCTCTGGCTGCAGTTATTCCCCGCGGTGGCCGGCAAATCGTCTACAGCGTGGACAGCAAGAACCGCGCACGCGAGATAGATGTAGAGACTGGCCTGCGGGATAATAAATTTGTAGAAATCGTTTCCGGATTAAAAGCCGGGGAGCAGGTTATAACCAAAGGTAACACCCTGGTAAACAACGGTACCCTGGTCAGGGTCGTTTCCGGGGGGGCTAAATAATGAAAATTATTGATTTTTCCGTAAAAAGGCCGGTTACCATGATTATCCTGGTATCGGTAATAATTATTATGGGTTTCTTCACCTGGTCCAAGATGGCGGTAGATCTGATACCGGATATGAAATTTCCCATTGCTGCGGTTATGACGGAATATCCCGGGGTAGGTCCGGAAGAAGTGGAATCTCAAATCACCAAGCCCCTGGAAGGTACGCTGAATACCCTGGGCAACATCAAGGAACTGCATTCTATTTCCACGGGAGGGTCCTCGCTGATTCTAATTTATTATAACTGGGGAACCAACATGGACAGCTCGGTTAATGAGATTCGAGAAAAGATTGGTTTAATTGAAAAATATCTTCCCAGCGGCAGCCAGAAACCGATGGTTCTAAGAATGGACCCTACCTTGATGCCGGTTATTCAGATTGGTATTAATAGCGAAACTATGACTCTAGGTCAGCTGCAGGAAGTGGCGGAAGACGTTATTGAGCCGCGCTTAAGCCGCATTACCGAGGTAGCTTCGGTAGTAATGACCGGGGGATTACAGCGGGAAGTCAAGGTAGAGGTAGACCCGGTAAAGCTGGCTAATTACAATCTTACCCTGGCGCAGGTTACCCAGGTTCTGCGGATGGAGAATTTTAACATGTCAGCCGGTCAGGTAAAAGACGGAGGGCGCCAGTATTTCCTGCGTAGCCTGCAGCAATTTGAATCGATCGAAGATATTAAGGATGTTGCCATAATAACTCCGACTGGCAGCACCGTGTATATAAAGGACATTGCCACCGTAACTGATGGCTATAAAGACGAGAGCCAGATGACTCGGGTAGACGGACAACCGGCGGTGGGAATTCACTGCCTCAAGCAGAGTGATGCCAATACGGTTAAGACTTGTAATGCCGTCCGCGAAGAACTGGAGACAATTGAAAAAGAGCTCGATTTGGATATGGATATAAAGGTGGTAATGGATCAATCTACCTATATTAATCAGTCTCTTAATACTACCAAACGGGTGATGGTTGAAGGCGGCCTGCTGGCCATGTTGGTTTTGTTCCTGTTCCTGCGTAATTTCCGCAGCACTCTGATTATTTTTACCGCCATACCCCTTTCCATAATAACTACATTTATCCTCATGTATTTTAACCACGATACCATTAACCTGATTACCCTGGGAGGGTTGGCCCTGGGCCTGGGGAGGATGGTGGACGACTCCATTGTGGTATTTGAAAACATATACCGCCACCGTTTGCTGGGGCTGTCGGCTATGGATGCTGCTGTGACCGGCGCTTCCGAGGTGGGGCGAGCGGTTATCGCCTCTACCCTGACTCTGATAGCAGTTTTCTTCCCCATAATGTTGACTGAAGGATTAGCTTCGGTACTATTTAAACCACTGGCAATTACGGTTATGTTTGCTATTTTCTGCTCCCTTATGGTGGCTCTAACCGTGGTGCCGTTGATGGCTTCCCGTATGTTAACCGATAAATCCATGGAAGCCCGCCGCCGCGGGGAAGGAAGGACAGCTCGTATTACTTCTGGTTTCGGAGAGTGGATAGATAACCTGGGGGAACGCTACAAGGTTCTGCTGCAGTGGTCATTATCTCATCGTCGCCAGGTAGTTATAAGCGTAACTCTGTTAATGGTTGGTTCCCTGGCCTTAATACCTCTGGTAGGGGCGGAGTTCATGCCAACCATGGATTCCGGTGAAATTTCCATAACTATTGAAGGCGATAAGGGCAGCCTCTTACAGGAAACTGATAATATTATCAAAAGGATGGAGCAGGAACTGCGCGAGATTCCCGAAGTGGAAACTATATTTAGCAGTGTCGGCAGCTCTTCTAATATGTTTATGGATTCCGGGGTGCAGGGTGATAAAGGAACCCTTTATGTTAAACTGGTTCCTCGGGCTGAGCGCAAACGGGGTGTACAGATAGTTTGTGAGGAAATCCGCCAGCGCGTAAGCGATATCCCCGGTGCCAAAATTAAGATCACGGTCATGGATATGACTGCAAATATGGGCTCTACCTCTGGTCCCATAAATGTCCAAGTGCGAGGCGATGACCTCAAGGTTTTACGGGAAATATCCAGTCAGGCAGCAGATATTATTCGGAAAGTTCCTGGTACCAGAGAGGTAACTGCTTCTCTAAGTGATGGTAATCCGGAGGTTCAGGTTCGGATTGACCGTCAACGGGCAGCCAGTCTCGGGTTGACCCCGGGTCAAGTGGCTGCGGAAATACAAAATGCCCGCCAGGGTACGGTGGCTACCCGCTACAAGGTCGAGGGTGATGAAGTAGATGTCAGGGTACGCTATTCGCCCCAGGGTTATGATGAATTTTCTTATTTGCAAAACATGAATATCCTAAGTGCCAGTGGGGCAGTAGTTAAATTATCCCAGATTGCTACTTTTGAAATGGAACCAGGTCCTATTCAAATCACCCGTGAGGATCGGGTACGCAAGGCAGAGATTAACGGTTACCTGCTAAACCGTGACCTGAATGCGGTTATGACAGATGTTCAGACTGAACTGAACAAAATAAACCTTCCATCCGGTTATACCATCGAGTATGGCGGGGAGCAGAAAGAGATGATGGAGAGTTTCGCCTCTCTGGGATTGGCCCTGCTGCTGGCAATTATTCTGGTATATGCAGTTATGGCAGTATTGTACGAATCGTTTTTTAACCCCTTTGTTATTATGTTCTCAGTACCTACGGCTATTATTGGTATTGTAGTTTCCCTGTTGCTTACCGGGAAACATTTTAGTGTGGTAGTTTTTATTGGGGTTATAATGCTGGTCGGTATTGTTGTGGCCAATGCTATTGTGCTGGTAGACTACCTGAAACAGCTGCGCGAGCGGGGGATGGAGCGTAACGCGGCTATTGTAGAGGCAGGCCGGGTAAGGCTGCGCCCCATACTTATGACGGCCCTGGCCACCATACTGGCTATGTTCCCTTTGTCCCTGGGAATAGGCGAAGGCGGGGAATGGAACTCCCCCCTGGCTATAGTAGTTATCGGCGGTCTGCTGGTATCTACCCTGATTACCCTGGTTTTGGTACCGGTAGTTTATAGTATTTTCGATGACTGGGGCCAGAAATTAAGCCGCCGCAGGGGGATGGACACGGATGGTGTGGCTGAAGAGGCGGTTAAGGGATAATATGGAACAACCTTTTCTAATGTAAATGAATGCTGATTATAATGCTTAGCAAACAAGGGGACGGTTCTCCTGTTTGCCTTGTTTGAGGCGTTAGAAACCAGACTGGTAACCTGGTTGGGAAGGGGAAAGAAACTATGAAGGAATCTGGTAAACGAGCTCTGACTAAACGGGAGATTATACTGGATGCGGCGGTGCAGGTCTTTTCCGTTAAAGGTTATCATAATACCCGTATGGAGGAAATTGCTACTGTCGCTGGTATTGGTAAAGGTACTATTTATGAATATTTCGATAGCAAACTACAGCTTTTTCAGGACATGATGGAGAGAAGTTTGCAGGTTTATTATACCCGCATGGATTTACCAAAGCTGGAGAACCTTACTTTCGAAGAAAGGATGTCTATGCTTTTCGAATCTCATATCACCTTTTGCCGGGAAAATAAGGAGTTAACCCGAATTGTTTTTTGGGATACCGAAATTTGGGATGAGGATCTGAAAGATTGGACTTATAATTTACGTAATGAAAAAGAAGAGAAGCTTACCGGCATTATCGAGGATAGTATTAAACGCAGGGAGATCCGAGATGTGGATGCCAAGCTGTTAACTCTGCTAATAATCGGCACCCTGGGTTCCCTCTGGGTCCCCATCACCCTCGAAGATTGGGATATCAGCCCAGCCGATATGGCGTCACAACTTACGGATATTATTATGAGTGGAATAAAAAACAATTAATACGGGAATAGACACTGAATACACTGAACTTTATGAAAAACATACCCATAGGGCACACAGATGCTCCCTACGGTCGCTATTAAGGTAGCTGATTTTATTAAAATAATGTTAACGATGAAAGCTGCATTTCTACTACATAGAATTAACTCAACTTTCCAGCTATCGTATCGGAAACTAAAGCGGATGGCACTAAGAAAGGCCCTAAACCCTTACTCGCAACCTCGCGTTCTTGATATTTTTTACAATGAACTCCATTTTAAAAATTCAGTGTCCTTCATAGTGATCAGTGTTATCAGTGTCTAAAATCTTATACATAAAGGCAGGACTTTTATGAGAAAGAATATATATCTTGCCGGGTTGTTAATCCTATTTTTTATATGTTGCAACCCGTTAGCTACTTATGCCTTTTCTGACACGCGTTACCATTGGGCGCGTCCCCAGATTGACCACCTGAATAACCGGGAAATAATTCGTGGTTATCCAGATGGGTCTTATCACCCGAATGCATATGTGAACCGGGCCGAGTTTATAACCTTGATTATTAACGCCCTAAACAAAAGCGCAGAGGCTAAACAATTATTAAAAGGGGAGCCTCACTTCCGTGATGCCTATAATCATTGGGCCAGGTGTTACATGGAACTGGCCTATGAGCTCAATATTGCCTACGGTGATGGGCAAAGTTATTTCCACCCAACAGCTCCGGTTAGTCGGGAGGAAGCAGTTACCATGATGGTTAATAGCCTGAGGGTGCAAACTGAAGACCTGCCTACGGCTGAATTTTTTGACCGTTCCGCTATATCTTCGTGGGCTCTGCAACCAATAGATTATGCGGTTAGCCAGGGTATAGTAAGTGGCTACCCGGATAATACTTTTAAGCCCAGGCAGAATCTTACCCGGGCCGAAGTAGCAGTTTTATTGGAACAGTTTCTGGCTCTGCAGGGGCAGAAATTTCATTTTTACGGAACACTGGAAGCGATTGACCTGCCGCTAAAAAGGGTTACGATACGGATTGATGGGCGTAGTCAGACTTTTGAGTTAGCTGCTAATGTAGTCGGTTACAAAGAAGGAGAAATTCAACCAATTACCCAGTTAGATTTACCGATTAATGCCTATTTTACTCTTAATACAGAGGGCAAACTGGCTTATTTATTTAGTACTGATAAATATAACGGAGGGCAGATAAAGCTGCAGCAGATTTCTCTGCCAAAATCAGATAAGTTAACACCGTTGGATGGAAATGTAATAAAACTTACCGAAAACGAAATAAGCGAAGAAGTAAAGGTTTCGGCCCTGGACCGCCCGGCAAGGAGTCTTCAGGCTACCTGTGAAGCGATGCAGGTCTACGACTTTGCTGCCCTAACTAAAGCCAGTGGGCGGGGGCAACTGGTGGCCATTATTGATAGCGGTATCGACCCTGGGCATCCGGATTTGCAGGAGACAGCTGAAGGTTATCGGAAGATAGTTGACTTTATTGACCTGAGCAATGAAGGAAAAGTAAACCTTAATTCGGTAGAGGCCAGGGAAGGTTATATAAGCATTGGCGGCAAAAAGATAGATGTTAGCAAAATTAATAACCTTTCCGACGTTTATAAATACGGCTATTTGAGCCTGAAGTTCTTACCGGTGGAATTTGGATTAAAAGAACAGGAATTACTGGTGGTAGCAACTGCGGGGAAGTATCGGGATAGTTTTGATACTATTTATTTAGATAGCGACTTTGATGGTCAGATAAATGATCAAGACCCATTACAGGTTTTCAGCCGACACGGTCAAGTAGTGTTAATTAAAGGGGAAGGGAACCGCAGTTTTAACATGCTCTTAGCGGAAATACCGGCTAAGGGGGATTATGTTAAACTGGGTTTTGATATGTTAGGACATGGCACGGAAGTATCAGGTATAGTTGCGGCGCGGGGAACCATTCAGGGCGTAGCTCCGGATGCCCAGCTATTACCTATCAAAGTAATGGATCGCAGTGGGACCACCAGCTTGAAGAAAATAGAAAGTGCTATTAGTCTGGCAGCAGATCGGGGAGCCAAAGTAGCAGTGGTAAGCATGGGGCAGTATCAGGTGCAGGAATCGGAAATGCAGTCCCTGACGCAACTGCTGGCCAATGTACAGAAAGTCTCGGGTATGCTGGTGTGTATTGCGGCAGGTAATAATGGCCCGGGTTTGGGAACGGTTACGGGTACATCTTCGTTAAACAATATAATAAGTGTGGGTGCCTACGCTACCCCAGAAATGTGGTATACCGACTATGGTTGGCGGGTAGAAGAACCGACCCTATGGTATTTTAGCTCCGGTGGTCCGGCAGCCGATGGCTCGACTGCGCCTATGCTGGTGGCGCCGGGAAATGCTGTTTCCACCTATCCCCTGTGGAGTGGTCAATCATATCGATTAGATGAAGGCACTAGTATAGCTGCGCCCCATGTTGCCGGGGCTGCTGCCTTGCTATTGGATGCTAGTAGTCGCAAGCTCTATATTAATAACAGCCAGGCTATAGGCCGGGCCTTAATTGCAGGGGCGAAACCCCTGAACGGTTTTCAAACGGTGGAACAAGGATTTGGGGCGGTAAATCTAATGCGGGCCTGGAACGAATTGCAGAGGAAAAAATACCAGGAAATTTCATTAATCGGTAAACAGTATAGCCCCAATCTTGGATATGGTGGCGGTTTTTACTCTCGTGGCCAGGCTCCAGGAGAATTAACCTTTAAAATTGCGAATTATAGTGACGAAAATGAACAATTATCCATAGGCGGATTGGCAGATTGGGTTAAACCGAAACAGTATTCGGTGCAGGTCCCAGCTCATGCTGAGAGGACTATAGAAATAAAGTATGGCGAGCTACTGGAACCGGGTCTCTACAGCACTTTTTTACTAGCGGACAAATACACTACTCCACAGTGGGACGTGGCCATGTTGCAAACCATAATACTACCCCATGAACTCTCCAAGAACGGGGACAAAATGTTTGAAGAGAAGGGAGAGCTGGGTGCCGGGCAGTTTAAACGCTACTTTTTCCGGGTACCTGAAAACATGGCCAGTGTCAGTTTCAAACTACTATCGGGCGATAACGGGCGGGTGCGGATACATATTATATCCCCCCAGGGTGAGCAAACGGTCAGCCAGTACGCGGGAGTAGGCGATACCCAGGTCATAGCTTCGGTTAATATGCCCTATAATCGCCCGGTTCCTGGCATATGGGAGGTAGTAGTTTACAGTTCAGCTACCTTAAGTGAATATGATTTAAAAACCTCGAAATACACCTTGAAGGCTATTCCCGAAATGTCAGGTAAAAGCAGTAGTGTTCCTTCAGATAATAGATACCTGGTAACAGCTGTCCCACCGGAGTTTAAACCGGGGGAGAATACTTATCTTACCCTGTATTTTTGGTACAGCAGCAATAAAATGCCGGCTTCCGGTCTAGTTTCTATAAATGACCGGCTGTACGAAATTCAAAATGGCATGGTTAAACTGGAAGTTGAACCCCAGGGGAACCAGATAAACCTGACCATAGCCTGGTAAAGCGTGTTAAAGGGATACCCTAAAGGGCACACGCGGTCCTTTTGACACGATTTTATCCGAGGTGCACCCTGTCACCCTTTTGACTTGCCTGGCTGGATGTATTACTATGGGCTAAACAAACCATAGCACAAAGGGGAGATTATGCAGATGGATAGGGCATTACTGGAAAAAGCACGGGAATTGCTTAACGCCAATTATATATCAACTACTTTGAGCACGGTAGATAAGCAGTATAATGTTAATATTGCGGTAATTTCAGTGCTGGAGATGATTGGCGATGATACTATAATTTGTGCCCGCTTTGGGGCTAACCTTACTTATGCCAACCTGAAGGAGACCGGCAAAGGTGCATTCATGGTTCTGCTTACTGATAATGAGCAAACTAAAGATGGTATCCGGGTATATGTTGAACTAACTGATGACCAGGTCGAAGGTGAATACTATGAACGGATTAGGAAACGTCTGGAGAATACTCGTTATAGGAATTTTCCCTTAAAAAATTGTCTGGTTTTTAAGATAGTAGATATTCTGCCAGTGTCAATGTTAAAAAAGGAGTAGCGGAGACGGAGGAAAGGGTGACAGGGGGACGGGGTTGTTAACAACATTAAAAATGTTGTTAACAACCCCGTCCCCCTGTCACCCCCGTCGCCTAAAGCAGGAAAAATACCTGGGGGCAGCGAAACAATCTGTAGTATGTATGTATGGAGGAAAATATATGTATCTAGGAAAAGTAATGATAGTGTTTGGTACCAGGCCGGAGGCGATTAAGATGGCTCCGGTAATCAAAGAATTAAAGAAAGTAAAAGATATTAACACCATGGTATGTGTTACAGCCCAGCATCGTGAAATGTTGGATCAAGTTTTAAATCTTTTTAAGATACAGCCGGATTATGATATGGACCTAATGAAAGCAGAGCAAGACCTCTTCAGTATAACTAGCGGAGTTTTGACGCAAATGAAAACTATTCTGGAGAAAGAACAGCCTGAACTAGTCCTGGTCCATGGTGATACTACTACCACTTTTGCTGCAGCCCTGGCTGCTTTTTATATGCGTATACCAGTAGGGCATGTAGAAGCCGGGTTGCGCACCCGTAATAAATATTCACCTTTTCCGGAAGAGCTTAATCGTACCCTTACCGGAAGGCTGGCGGAATTACACTTTTCCCCTACTGATACTTCACGGGAGAATTTAATTGCTGAATCTACAGCCCAGTTTAAAATCTGGGTTACTGGTAATACAGTTATAGATGCACTGTTGGAAACGGTAAAACCGGGTTATAATTTTGGCCCGGAGCTAGAGGGGATCGATTTAACCCAGAGGATTTTACTGGTTACTACTCATCGCCGGGAAAACTGGGGTGAACCTATGCGCCATATATATCAGGCCTTAATTGATCTGGTAGAAGAATTTCCCGATGTAGCGGTGATATTTCCGGTACACAAAAACCCGGTGGTTCGGGATGTAGCTGAGGAAATGCTGGGTAAGCGAGAACGTTTTCATTTAATAGAGCCGCTGGATTACGAGCCCTTTGCCAATTTAATGAATCATTCCTATATGGTGCTGACCGACTCTGGAGGCTTGCAAGAAGAGGCTCCATCGTTAGGTAAGCCGGTACTAGTATTAAGGGACACCACAGAGCGACCGGAAGCAGTAACTGCAGGTACGGTAAAGCTCGTAGGTACTAACCGGCAGCGGATATATGATGCGGCTCAT
>CAZAZH010000012.1:13312-31524 GCA_964489585.1 uncultured Syntrophomonas sp. | reverse complement strand
CACCAACCTCTGAGCAGTTTCTCTGGCTTTAGCCAGTACTTCTTTTTCATCAAAAGCTTTGATTATCCGGTCTTGCATTAGAATGTTGCCGTCTACTATGACGGTTTCCACATCAGAGGCTTGGGCTGCGTAGACGATATTAGCTATGGGGTCATATGCCGGTAACATATGGGGTTGTTTAAAACTCATGATTATCATATCCGCCTTATAACCGGGCTTTAATTGTCCAGTTTCATTTCCTAATCCCAGAGCTATGGCACCGTTTATGGTAGCCATCTGCATGGCCTGGTAAGCAGGAATGGCAGTAGGGTTCATTAAATGCACTTTCTGTAAATAAGAGGCGCTGCGCATTTCCTCTAGCATATCCAGGTTATTATTACTAGAGGCCCCGTCGGTTCCCAGGGCTACTCTAATACCAGCATCCAGCATCTGCTGAATCGGAGCAATACCACTGGCCAGTTTCATGTTGCTTTCCGGATTATGGGCTACCCCTACCTGTTTTGCAGCCAGGATTTCTATATCCTCATCGGTAAGATGAACGCAGTGGGCACCCAGAACCGGACGTTCAAATAGTCCCAGGTTATCCAGGTGAACCACCGGTGTATTACCATATATGCGCTGGATGTCTTCAAACTCACCCCGAGTTTCAGCTATATGTATATGCAACCCGACTCCCAGTTCGTCACTTAGCTTCATTACCCGTTGCAAGTAATCAGGTGGACAAGTATAGGGGGCATGGGGGCCTAATCTGCAGGTGATCCGGCCATTACAAGCATTATGCCACTTATCTACCATCTCCCGGCTTTCAGCGAAGGCTATTTCGTTTTCTGGTCCTACCCCAACCATACCTCGGGAGAGAACTGCTCTAATACCGCTTTTCTCCACCGCCCGAGCAGCAGCGTCCATAAAAAAGTACATATCGGCAAAACAGACACTACCACTTCTTATCATTTCACTTATGGCCAGCATAGTTCCCCAGTAAACATCATCAGCAGTTAGTTTGGCTTCCAGCGGCCATATCTTGTTTTCTAGCCAGTCCATTAAGGGCATATCATCAGCATAACCGCGCAGCAAGGTCATGGCGGCATGGGTATGGGTATTAATAAACCCAGGCAGTACCACCCGGTCACGGCCATCAATTACCTGGTCATAATCCCCGGCAGGAGCTGAGCCTTTTCCTATTTCCTTAATATACTGCCCCTCAATTATTAGATAAGCATTTTCAATATAAGCCTTGTCGGCGCTCATCGGTATTACTCCAATGTTATCCAATAAAATCTTCAACCGGTTAAGCCCCCTTCAAAATTAATTTTGTTTCCACTGCGGGAAGTAATAACGTGCTAGTTCTTTCAGAAAAAGCGCCATTAAATAAAACAGAAATACTAAAATTTACTATTTAATAGAATCCCCGTCCTTTTTCTGCCCATAGCTCTTAGAGCTCTGGTTAAGAAAAGAAACATCCTCCGGGAACAGGGAATGTGGCGTCCCCAAAACGCTGGCATATACACTAATCATGGCGGTCTTTTCAACAATATAACATATCTTTAAAGCTTCCGGGATATCTTGACCCAGAGCAATAAGCCCATGGTTGGCCAGTAGCAAGGCCTTTTTTTCCTCACCCAGGGCCTGTACCGCTATATCTGCCAGTTGTTGCGAACCACAGCGGGCATAGGCGGCTACCTCCACCTCATGTCCTATTACCTGGGCGGTTTCTTCCAGTATAACCGGAATGTTTTTTCGGGCTACTGCAAAAGCAACTGCATAAGGGCTGTGAACGTGGACCACGGCATTTATATCGGAACGCTGTTTATAAATTCCCAGGTGTAATGAGGTTTCGATGGAAGGCCGGTATTTTCCTTCCACCACCTGGCCGTTAAAGTCCAGCAATACCATGTCTTCTGGTTCCAGGGTTGCGTAATCCATGCCGCTGGGGGTTATTATCATAAGTTCTTTGTCTGCTACCCTGACGCTTACATTCCCCCAAGTCCCGGTAACCATGCCAGAAGTATATATTTCCCGGGCACAGTTTAATACTGCCTGTCTCTCTTCAAAATAATGCATCACTTATTCACTTCCCTGGTTTATTTATTTTGCTATTAACCCGTCATGGCCGAAGGCCGCAACCACCAATGAAAATTCCCGTGGCTTTCCGTGGGTGTCATCCTGAGCGTAGCGAAGGATCTGATATGATATCCCGGTGAAGATCCTTCACTTCGTTCAGGATGACAAGGGAAGTTCAGGATCAAGGAAAGTTATTTTCTAATTAACCAGCCATGAGTGCGGGACACACAACCACTTATGAAAATAAAACAGAACGATAATCCATGAAAAATTATATTTTTAATAAATTCAGTGTTTTTCATAGTTTTCAGTGTATTCAGTGTCTATTTTCTAATTAACCAGCCATGTCTATTTTCATATTAACCTATCATAGCCCATAGGATTTCTAGCAACCCTGGGCGAACGCAGGGACAGTCCCCATGTTCGCTACGCCGTAACCTCCATGTTCGCCCCTCACTCCTCACTCTTTACGCCTCATGCCCTGAGAGCATAAGGGGGTTTAAGGACTCCTTTTTCCGTGATGATTCCGGTAATTAAATCATGGGGAGTTATATCAAAAGCCGGATTAAAAACTTCAACTTCCGGTACAGTAAAGTACATGCCGCGAAATTCACGTATTTCTTCTGGAGGACGTTGTTCTATCGGTATATTGATTCCCGAAGTACTTTTTAAGTCCAGAGTGGAAAGGGGAGCTGCAATGTAGAAAGGTATTTGATGATAGGATGCCAGAACTGCCAGGGCATAGGTGCCTATCTTATTAGCCGTATCACCATTGGCTGCTATACGGTCGGCACCTGCTATCACCGCATTTACATGACCCAATTGCATAACGTAAGCGGCCATATTATCACTTATGAGCGTGACCGGAATTTTATCCTGCATTAGTTCCCATACCGTCAGGCGAGCTCCCTGTAAAACTGGTCTGGTTTCACAGGCCCAAACTTTCTTGATTTTACCCTGGTCAGCAGCAGCCCGGATTACCCCCAGGGCGGTACCATAACCGCAGGTAGCCAGTGCTCCGGCATTACAAATAGTCATTACCTGGCAGTCTTCCGGCAACAGCGTTTGCCCATATTCGCCTATAGCCCGGTTTATAGTTATATCTTCCTCATACATCTTGATGGCTTCTTGATTAAGCTGATTCCCTATTTGCTGTGGGTTAGCGTGCGTTACAAACTCCTTAATAAAAACCTTTTCCATTCTTTCTAACGCCCAGAAGAGATTTACCGCAGTAGGGCGGGTGGAGGCCAGGATAGCCCGGGTCTGCTGGAAATAGTCCTGCATACCTGTTGGTTCTCCCTGGTACTTCGCCATAGCCATAGCCAGGCCAAAAGCTGCGGTTACACCTATAAGCGGTGCTCCCCGAACTCTTAGTTTCTTTATAGAATCGGCCACTTCTTCCACGGTCTCACACCTAAGGTATTCGACCTCATTCGGTAACCGGCTCTGATCTAATATCATTACAGCTGTATCATCAAAAAATAAGGTCTTTATCATTTCTTTACTCCGGGCTCGTCCAAAATTTTCCGGCAATCACACTTGTCTTCATTGTCATCAGCGCTAATATATTTCAAGCTGGCAGTTAATACATCTTTTAACCCCTGGATGCTCCCTTTCATCATTCCCATCACTTCACTATGGGTTAATATTCCTGGTGAAATCCCGGCAGCAAAATTGGTCACGATTGATATATTGGCATAGCACATACCCAGTTCCCGGGCCAGACAAACTTCGGGTACACTGGTCATTCCGATAAGCTGTCCCCCCAGTTGCTTAAACATGGATATTTCTGCCGCAGTTTCAAATCTTGGTCCCTCAGTACAAACATAAGTTCCCCCATTTATGACCTTAATCCCCCGGTCACAACCTCCTTTTGCCAGGGCTTCGCGTAAACGGGTGCAATAAGGTACAGTCATGTCGCAATGGACTACCCCCATTTCCCCGCCTTCATAAAAAGTGCTCTTGCGAGTACGGGTAAAGTCTAGAAACTGGTCAGCCAGAACATAGCTGCCCGGTTTGAATTCAAAATGGAGCGAGCCTACCGCAGCGGTAGCCAGTATGTTTTTAACCCCAATCATGTGTAAAGCCATGATATTGGCCTGGTAGTTGATTAGATGAGGAGGAATGCTGTGTCTGCCTCCATGCCGAGGGATAAAAGCAATATCCAGGCCTTCATATTTTCCCACCAGTATCCCTACTTTTCCATAGGGAGTTTCCTGAACTATTTCTTTTACATCATCCAGCAAATCCGGGTCATAAACCCCGGTTCCCCCAATTATAGCTATTGATATCATAAATTAACCTCCTGTAATCAGTGTCTATTATTTATTCTTCAAATAGGGCGTCGGCGAAAATTTCTGCGGAGAAGTCGCGTAAGTCCTGCAAGGATTCTCCCAGCCCCACCAATTTAACCGGTAGTTTTAATTCCTGAGCAATGGCCAGTACTATACCCCCTTTGGCCGTCCCGTCCAGTTTGGTTAATATTATACCGCTGACTCCGGTAGCTTCTTCAAAAATGCGGGCCTGGCTGATGGCATTCTGGCCGGTAGTAGCATCCAGTACCAGTAAGACTTCATGAGGAGCACCAGGCGTTTCCCGTTCAATTATTTTTCTTACTTTACCGATTTCTTTCATCAGGTTGGCCTTATTATGTAAGCGACCAGCGGTATCAATTATTAAAATATCAGCCTTACGTGCCCGGGCCGCATTCATAGCATCATAAACTACCGCACCTGGGTCGGAGCCTTCCCGGTGTTTTATAATCTCCACTCCTACCCTATCAGCCCATATTTGCAGTTGGTCAATAGCTGCCGCCCTGAAGGTATCTGCTGCAGCCAGGATTACCTTGTTATTTTCATTCTTAAAATGGTAAGCCATTTTGGCAATGGACGTGGTTTTGCCCGCACCATTAACCCCGACTACCAGGATTACGGTTAGCCCTTCTCGGTTAATACTAAGAGGGCTATCATGAGATTCCAGCATATATTTAACTTCCTGTTTAATCAAAGCCATTACCTCAGAGCTATCGCCAATCTTCTTTTTGCGTGCACTTTCCCGTACGCGCGATACCAGTTCCACCGAAGTATTTACACCTACATCGGCCTCGATAAGTATTTCCTCCAGTTCTTCCCAAAAATCTTCGTCCAGCTTCTTGTTGCTTTTAACCAGGGTAGTTATCTTATCGCTAATATTACTCCGGGTTTTACTTAAACTCTGCTTAAACTTGGCAAATAATCCGGGCCGGTCTTTCTTTTTTTCTACCTCCTGAATCTCAGCTTCCTCTATAACTTCCTCTATAACCGGGAGTGATAAATCTTCTTCGGGTAGCGGCTCGGCCTGGGCGACCTTTTCTTCTTCCTGTATTATATTGTTTTCTACCTCTTCACTACTTTCCTGGTTCTGTTTTTTGCTTCTAAACCTATCAAATAAAGCCATATTCCCTCCTGCTTTCACGTAAATTATCCGCGTAAATAAAAACCCTCTAAGACGGAACCGCACAGGGGCCGTTCCCTACACATGACTGTTCTACGGTTAACAAGCAATATATCAAAAGGACCGCGTGTGCCCTTCAGGGTATCCCCCTGATATATTTTACCCGGCCATACTTTCTGCTTCCAACAAGTTGAGCGTCAATACTGATGAAATACCTTTCTCCGGCATGGTTATACCGTAAATATTTTCCCCTATTTCAATAGTAGCCTGCCGGTGGGTTATGATAATAAATTGTATACTGGTAGACATTGATTTAAGAAAACGGGCAAACCTGGTTAAATTAGTCTCATCCAGGGAAGCATCAATCTCATCCAGCAAACAAAAAGGTGCCGGTTTCAGTCGCAGGAGCGAGAAAATAAAGGCAATACAGGTAAGTGCACGCTCGCCCCCTGATAATAGATTAAGCAATTGGGTGCGCTTGCCCGGCAGCTTTACTTCTATATCTACCCCTGCTTCCAGGCGTTCTTTACCACTTTCTATTTTTAAATGGGCTTCCCCGCCATCGAATATTTCCTTAAAAGTCTGATTAAAGCTTTCATTGGCTAGTTGCAAAAAATGAATAAAGTGTTTAAGCATCAGGGTTTCCGTTTCACCCAGCAGGGTACTCAGGGAATTACGCGCCTGTAACATATCCTCATATTGCTGGCTTAAAAAACTAAACCTTTCCTGTACCTCTTCATATTCCCGGATAGATTCCGGGTCTACCAATCCCAGTTCTTCCAGTTGAGCCTGTAATTGCTCTATCCTAATTTTATATTCTCTGGTTTTCCCCGGGCTTAACATTGTGCTGATTTCACCAGTATAATCATTAAACTTTTCTTTCCATTTTGATTCCAGGGAAGATTGTTCTGTTTCCAAACGGGCTATAGCCAGTTCCAGATTATGAGATTGCCTTTGCAGTTCTTCCATATGCTCTTTTTTGGGTATCAATTTCTGCCGTGTATCCTTTATATTCTGGTTACAGCTTTGGTACTCCTCTTTAAGTCCAGCTATTTCTTGAGCCCAACGGGATAGATTTATCTGTTCCTCAGTTATTTTCTGCTCCAATTCTTGCCGGCGTTGTTTCTCCTGCTGGTTCTCGTTTTCCATTCGGTCCTTTACCTGGTAAGCTTCCTCTACTGATTGCTGATAAGATAGCTGTACCTGTTCAAACTGCAGCACGCTCTTTCTTATATTATCCAATTCTCGCTTTTTCATTTCCAGCTGTTCTTGCTGGGAAGCAATTCGTTCTCTGGCAATATCCAGGTCCCTCTGTTTTATCTCCATTTCACCCTTTAAACTCTCTAACTGGGATGACGCACTCTGGCTTTGCTGGTTCATCTGACTAATTTCAGCCTGTATATCACTTATTTCCACCTGCAACTGCTTAATCTGCTGTTCCTGTTCCCCGGCACCCTTCTCAAATGACTCCATCTCTTCCCGAGCAGTAGTAACTGCCGCTATAGTTTCAATAAGCTGCTTATTTTTTACTTCCAGGGTCATTTGGCCCTCCAGACGTAACTGGTATATTTGCTGGATTTCTTTTTCCAGGCTGTCCAGTTCTCCCCTGATAATCAAAAGTTCATTATGCTTGGAAGTTCTACGTATCTTATTTTCATCCCGCTCTTTTAGCAGTCGTTTCTCTTCTCCCCGGCGCAGCAGCGGGCTGTTTCCATAAGATGATGAAACCCTGGTCCCGCCACTTACGGCTCCGCTGGCATTAAGCAAATCGCCCTCCAGGCTAACAATTCGCAAGGGGTAATTAATAAGTTTAAAAATATGTATGGCAATATCCAGATCTTCAACTATGAGTACTCGACCCAGCAGGTATTCCACCGCTTTGGCATAACGAGAATCATAACTGACTACCCTTGAAGCCAGCCCAATTACTGCTTTTTGTTTGTCCAGTTGCTGTAGGATAGCGGCAGGAACAGCCTGTACTTTAAGAATATTAAGGGGTAGAAAGGTAACCCGCCCCAGTTTATGAGCTTTTAAGTAATCAATAGCTTGATGGGCATGTTCTACGCTATCAGTTACAATGTTTTCTAGACTCCTGCCGGCAGCAATATCAATAGCCAGTTCCAGGCCCTGGGGAACATCTATAATTTCCCCTGGTATGCCCATTATCCCCTTTAGTTGGCCAGATGCAGCGGCGTTCATAAGTGATTTAACTGCGGTCGAATAGCCACTTAATTTCTGATTCATTTCTTGTAATGATAAGAGGGAGTTTTTTATTGTCATTCCTTCCTGTTTAAGCTGGGCATATTCTTCCTCCCCCTGACGTACTTTTTCCAACAAAGCGTCCTTTTGGCTATTCATCTCCCTTAAACGAATGTCATTAGCCGCTAACTCCGCCTGGTAGTGCTCCACTTGTCCCTGTAAGGCTTCCTGTTCACTATGGTACTTATGAAGCCAGTTTTTGAGCTCATCACACCTGATTAAAAGTCTATCTTTGCGTTCGGATAGTTTTTTAAGCTGCTCTTCTTTCTCCCCCAACTGGTTGTTAAGCTGGCTCTCTTCCCGGCTTATATCGAAAACCCGAGATTTGTCCCGGGTAAATGTTTCCCGCATAATTTCCAGCTCGCGCTCCAACCCGGCTATTTCTTCCTGCAGGTGTTGGCATTCTTCATTTCGCTGGCGATAGTTTTCTTCCTGACTCATAAAATCCTGCCGGGTTATATCCAAATCCTGATTTAAACGGTCCAGCATAAGGCTATATTTTTGCTCATCTGCCTGGCATTGCTGGATACGGTCCTGGCGGTTTTTGAGCCTTTCTGCTGATAACCTTAATTCCCCCTGTAATGAATTAAGATTAGTCTGCACCTGGTATTCCTGCTCCTGAATATTGTTAAGCTGTTGGTGGTGCTCTCTTAAGCGGTTCTCTTCCTCCAGTAGTCGTTGTTCCAGACCCAGCAGTTCCTGACTTAATAAACCAAGTTCACTCTCTCGGTGGGTAAAATCTTCCCTCTTTCGGCTCAGCTCCTGCCCACCCCGTGATAGCTCCGATAGCAAAACCTTTCTTTCTAGTCCCTGGCATTCCTGATTCAGCTGTAAATATAGTCGAGCTCGCTCCGCTTTATGCTGCAGTTCTTCCCTGCGTTCCCTAATTTCGTTTATAATATCTCCCAGGCGTAGCAGGTCGTTACCCGTATTTTCCAAACGTCGCTTAACCTCATCCCTTTGCTGTCGATATTTTATAGTACCTGATGCTTCCTCTAGTATCAGTCGCCGATCCAGGGCTTGCCCGCTTAATACCTGTTCTAGTTCCCCCTGACCAATTATGGAATAACCTTTCTTACCCAGACCGGTACCAGTAAATAAATCATTAATATCCTTCATTCGTACTCGGGATTTGTTAATATAGAACTCACTTTCCCCGTTTCGGAAAACCTTGCGCGCTGTAGTAATTTCACTGTAATCAAAAGGTAAAATCTGGTCGCTATTATCCAGCAGCATCTCTACATAGGCCATTCCCTGCGCTTTTTTGTCATCAGTACCGTTAAAAATTACATCTTCGCTTTTCTGACCGCGCAGGTGACGAATATTAGCTTCACCTATAACCCAACGGATGGCATCAACCACATTGCTTTTCCCGCAACCATTGGGGCCAACTATTATATTAATACCTGGTTCAAAATTAATCTCGGTAATATCAGCAAAAGATTTGAAACCCTTTATCTCCAGTCGCTTGAGATACACTTTTTCGCCTCCCCTGCTAATTAAGCACTTTTACGTCTCCGGTACTTATACGTACCAGGTTATCCTGACATTGCACCACCAGGTTGCCCATATCATCAATATCGGTATTTATACCCCGGATTATATCCAACCCCCGGGTTGTTTCTATGGCTTTACCCAGGTGCAGACAGCGGGATTTAAATTCTAAAAGAATACTCGAAAATCCATGGTTAAGAAACTCCTGGTAATAGCTATCTAAATCTTTTAATACCGTTATCAATAGATTATCAGTAGCTATCTCCCTCCCACATATCTCCAGTAATGAAGTAGAATGAGTACTAATAGCTACTGGTAAATCGTTGGTTCTAAGGTTTACATTAATGCCTATACCTACAATGAGATTGTCGGCATTATCTATTTCCCCACTCATTTCTAGCAGAATACCGGCGATTTTCTTACCCTGGCAGTAAATATCATTGGGCCATTTAATCTGGCAGGGCAAGCCTGCAAAGACATCCAGGCTTTTTGTCAGGGATACGGCAAATACCAGGGATAATAAGGCAGTCTGGGGTAACGGTAAAGTTGGATGTAATAAAAAAGAAAACCATAGTCCACCCAGAGGGGATTCCCATTTTCTACCCCGGCGCCCCTTGCCCCCTTCCTGTTTCCCTGCTACATATACCGTACCTTCCGGTGGATAATCTTTTATACTGCGTTTCAGGGCTTCATTGGTGGAATCCAGGCGGGGATAATAATATATGTGGCTACCGATTAACTGCTGTGGTAAACCGACCCTGATTTTATCCGGGATTATTACTCCGTTATCATTAAGTCGGTAACCCCGACCGCTGACACCAGTAATATCATATCCTTCTTCTTTTAAGGCTTCAATATGTTTCCAGATTGCTACCCGGCTTATTCCCAGGGATTCGGCTAGTTGACTCCCACTTATAAAACTATCCCGGTTTTCAATTAGTTCCTCCAATATCTTCTGCCGCACTAGCATGTCCTTTCTTTAATAAACCGTTTCCCTATTAGAGGTCCGACGTCTGCATCCGACTTCCGTTATTATATTTGACATCGGCCTTTTTAAAACCTTTTTATAAAAAGCCTGATATTACCCGCTATTGCATAAAAAAAGGCCAAATTCCGGCAAAGAAAATTAGACCTGGTTCCCTTTACGTAGTTCTATAAATTCCCTGCGGGTAAGAGTGAAGAGCGGTTCTGATTCGAGGCCAACTGCCAGGCCGACAGTATCTCGCTCATAGGTGGGGCAGGTTTTGACCTTGATATCCCCTGGTTGAAAATGGCTTTTCAAGTGAAGCAGATTATTTTTCTGGCGGCCTATCATCTTTGAAATGTCCTTTTCGTGAACCAGTATTATCAGGTCGGAATCTGGTTTGGTTTTCGCCTCATTTCCCTGTATAGCCATATATGCCTGTTCCTTAAACACTTCCTGTTCTACCAACTCACCAAAAGCAGGGTGAAAAGGCCCTGCTACTATAGTACCGGGGCTAAGCAGTTCTTCCCCCGGATGCAAGCCCATGCGGATAACAGCTATATCGTTCTGTTGGAATTGCAGGAACATTTCCTTGCAGGTGGTAACTGCTTCAGATAAATCCACAGGCCTATACTTTTGCTCTTGCCAAAGTCTGTGCAGCGGGGTTTTAGCAATAACCAGGGTGGGATAAATTCTGACCATATCAGGAGCAAGGGTAATGGCCTGCCTGGTACTCTCCATATCACGCAGATGGCTGTCACCCGGTAGTCCTATCATTAGCTGAATACCCAGTTTAAATCCACAACTTTTAATCAGGTGACTGGCTTTAAAAACATCGCCACAACTGTAGCCGCGACCGGATGCTTTTAAAACCTCATCACTAAAAGACTGTACTCCCAATTCTATAGTCCTAACCCCATAACTTAAGAGAAATTGGAGTATGTCATCATCAATATAATCAGGCCGGGTGGAAATACGAATACTGCTAATCTGTCCGCTTTTCAGGTAAGGCTGTACTATGGACAAGTACTCTTCCTGAAGTTTACAGTCAATAGCCGTAAAACTACCACCAAAGAAAGCCAGTTCAACGTTTTCACCGCTGGTCCTAATAGTATCTAGGTGCTCATTAATGGTGGTTATTAAATCAGCCCGGGTAGGTATTCCTCGATTGGAGGCGATTTTATTCTGGTTGCAAAAAATACACTGAAAAGGGCACCCCAGGTGGGGAATAAATACCGGGATGTTATAATGTTGTTTCATCCGGTTTCCCTTTTCCGTTCAGGCTTTCTAAAAACTCCTGATCATTCAAGACCTTCCCGGCTGCATTCTGTTCAGCTTCCTTTTTGCTTTTACCCTCACCCGTAGCCAAAAGCTGATCCTGAAAATATACTCCGGCTACAAAACTTTTACAATGAGCCGGCCCGCTTTCTTCAATAATGGCATAATGGACATTTTCCTTATTTTTACCCTGTACCAATTCCTGCAACCTGGATTTATAGTCATAGTAATCACCACTGGCACCTTCGATTATGTTACCCTCCAGGTGTTTAAGAATAAATTCTTTAGCCTTTTCATAACCTTGATCCAGATAGATAGCTCCTATAACTGCTTCTACCGTATCTGCCAGTATGGATCTCCGTTTTCGACCACCGGACATTTCTTCGCCCTTACCCAGCAGTACATAATTGCCCAGATTAATCTTGCGCGCTACATTAAGTAAGGATTTTTCGCAAACTACCCGAGCCCTGATTTTAGTTAACTCACCTTCGGCTTTATCCTGGTAATGGTTATAAAGGTACTCGGCTACAACAAAACTTAATACGGCATCACCCAAAAATTCCAGCCTCTGGTTGTTGTGCTCAAAGTTTTTCTCCTGAGCATAGGAAGGGTGGGTTAAGGCCATAACTAATAAATCATTATCGGTAATATTCAATTCATTATCATTTATAAACTGCCTGGCCGCTGTTTTCTCAGTCATTTTTCACCTTCTGTAAATATTCATAAAGAGCAGTTACCAGAGAACCCATGGTAGGGTAGTCCTCAATATCCTCCTCCGGAAACTCTACTTCATAAATATCTTCCAAAGCCATTATCATTTCAACAATGTCTATGGAATCTGCATCAATTTCCTCAAACTCGGTGTCCATAGTAATAAGCTCTAGTTCAATTTCCATCTGTTCAACCAGTATCCGCCTGGCCTGTTCGAAAAATTCTTGCATTCACTATACCTCCGATGTTTTTATTGATTATATTATACACGCTAAATAGAAAATAGACGCAAAGACCGTATCTTTCTTAATGCGTTAGTTTTGATAATTCTTTAAGCTGTTTGTCGATAATCTTATTATTTATGCTATCTGCTGCTATCTTAAGACCATTACATACCGCTTCTCTCCTGGAACTACCATGACAAACAACGCTTATCCCGTTAACCCCTAGTAAAGGTGCACCACCAATTTGAGTGTAATCCAGCTGGGCAAAAGTTGCCGGTATTACACCCAGTTCTTCCTTTACTCCAACAGCCAGGAAGAAGAGCATGCCTTCCAGGGCTTTAAGTAAAACGTTTCCCGTAAAACCATCACACACTATAACATCACACCGAGAACTAAAGAGGTCACGCCCCTCAATGTTACCAACAAAATTTAAACCGCTTTGCCCGCTCAATAATTCATAAGCTTGAATACTCAAGTTATTACCCTTACCTTCTTCTTCACCATTATTTAATAGTCCTATCCGGGGGTTATCCAGGTTAAATACTCCTCGGGCATAAGCTTGACCTAACAGGGCAAATTGCAACAGTTGTACCGGCTTGCAGTCCACGTTAGCTCCTACATCTATAAGCAATGTGGGCTTACCCCCTTTACCTGGTACAGCTGCAACGATGGGAGGTCTTTCTATCCCTGGCATTCGTCCCAATATAAATATGGCTGCTGCCATCTGAGCTCCTGTGCTTCCACAGGAAACTACTGCGTCCGCTATTCCATCCTTTACCAGCCTGCTGGCAACAACTATAGATGCATCCTTTTTTTTACGCAAGGCTACGGCAGGTGATTCATCCATTCCTATTACCTGGCTGGCATGAACTGTTTCCAACCTGCTGGGGTCATAATTATGCTGGTGAAGTTCTTCATTGATTATTTCCTGATCACCTACCAGTACAATCTGGCCTTCGTTTTCCTGCAGCCATTTAACCGCACCGGCCAGTAATTCCCCCGGTGCATGGTCCCCCCCCATAACGTCCAAAGCTATCTTCATGACCAACCTCCTTTTAGAAAACAAAAAGTAAGTTATCAGTCTGACCAGACTTCATACCTTACTTTTTGATGATTTACCCTATTAATCTTACATAATGCTTTTACCCTTATAATAACCGCAATTCAAACACGCCCGGTGAGGCATTCTCAGTTCATGACACTGAGGGCATTCAACCAGACCCGGTTTTTCAAGCTTCCGCCATTCAGAACGGCGCTTGTTCTTACGGGAATGCGATTGTCTCCTTTTAGGAACTCCCACTATGTAACCTCCTTCCCAAACTTGAGATCTTTTAGTTTATCCCATCTGGGATCATTATTTTCAGGCCGGCATTGGCACAAAGATAAGTTCTGATTAGTACCGCATTCCGGACACAATCCCTTACACTCCTCTTTGCAAACAGGCGCAAAAGGAATTTCAAGAAAAACTAGCTGCTCTATAAAAGGCTGTATCTCAACCTCATCGCGGTCAAAAAAGATTACATCCTCATCCCGGGTAAACTCCTCTTGCATGCGTGCTTCCACCAGGTTAAGATGAAATCCTATATTTATGGGACAGCAAAACCTCTCCAAACAGCGAGAACACTGTAACTCCAAAACAGTTGTTACCTGTCCTCGAGCCAGATAAAACTTACCCGGTTTTTCAACCTGAACATCTACCTTAAGATTTTCTCGGTATTTTCCCCCCAGGTTATCAAGGTATTCATTTCGGCCCGGATTATCAAAATGAAACTCCAGACTCTGCCGGGTTCCGAGTCTTAGTTTTTCCAGGTCAATTTTCATAGTATCACCCCATAAAAACACCAAACTAATTATAGTCCGCCCTTCCTGGCATTGTCAACTAAACCATGTAAATAGGCTGGGGGTAACTGCGAAAATCCCTATTCAGGTGAATATTTTCTCTTTGTTTTAACCTTTTAGGAGTAGTATATTTCATAATGAATCTGCGGCAATCTACGTTAATCTTCGTCAAAAACATTCTTATAAATATTTCACGGGTCGTTGCTACCGAAAATAAAAAAGGCGGGATTTCTCCCGCCTCTAGTACAAGCGTATGGTTATTTAGAGAGACGATAGGTATCGCGGGCAATAACCAGTTCTTCATTAGTCGGAATAACAAAGATTTTAACTTTGGAGTCAGCTGCGGCTACATCAACCTCTTTACCCCGAACTTTGTTCTTCTCAACATCCATCTTGATACCCAGGTAATCCAGGTCTTTACAGATGTTTTCTCTTATGTCAATAGCATTTTCGCCTACACCGGCAGTGAATACCAGGCAGTCACAACCGTTTAGTTTGGCCATGTAGTTGCCAATGTAACCCTTAACCCGGTTGTAGTAAACATCCAATGCCGTCTGGGCTCTCTCGTTGCCAGAAGCAGCAGCTTCAAGTATATCTCTAAGGTCGTTGGATACTCCCGACAGACCTAGCATACCCGCTTTTTTATTAAAGTAGTTGTTGGCTTCAGTAGTACCCAAGCCCAGTTTTTCCATCAGGAAGAATACGATAGCCGGGTCAATGTCACCAGAACGGGTTCCCATGACCAGACCTTCCAACGGGGTAAAGCCCATGGTGGTATCGACTACTTTACCATTCTTGACTGCTGCCATACTGGCGCCATTGCCCAGATGCAGGGTTATAATCTTGCACTCTTCAAATGGTTTACCCATCATCTCAGCTGCCCGGTGGGAAACATAGAAATGGGAAGTACCATGGAATCCATATCTTCTTACCCGGAATTTCTCGTACACTTCATAGGGAAGAGCATAAAGGAAGTTTGAGGGTTCCATGGTCTGATGGAAAGCAGTGTCAAAAACGACTACATGGTTTACATTGGGCATCAGTTCCTGGCAGGCTTCAATTCCCATAAGGTTGGGAGGGTTATGCAAGGGAGCTATATCGAAGCAATCCTTGATTACCTTTTTAACCCGGTCATCAATTACTACCGATTCAGCAAATTCCTCTCCGCCGTGCACCACGCGGTGTCCTACCGCACCAATTTCATCCATACTCTTGATGCATCCATATTCTTCGTTGACCAGAACTTCGAGTACCAGTTTCATACCAGCGGTATGATCCGGTAAATCCTTCTTAATCAACACCTTATCCTTGCCTACTGGCTTATGTTCCAGGGTAGTTCCAGGAATACCCACACGGTCAACCAGACCTACAGCCAGGACACTTTCATCGGTCATATCAACGACCTGATACTTGATAGATGAGCTACCAGCATTTACAACTAGAACCTTCATTTAACTAATTACCTCCTTATTTTCCTAAAATATTAAAGGTACCTCCGCCCTACCTTCACTTAGGATCTTACTGCGGTCATAGCTACAACATTAACAATATCCTCTACGCTGCAACCTCTGGATAGGTCATTAACCGGTTTCGCAATACCCTGCAGAATTGGTCCAATAGCTTCTGCTTTACCCAGTCTTTGGGCAATTTTATAGCCGGTATTACCCGAGTTAATATCCGGGAATATTAATACATTGCACTGACCAGCAACATCACTGCCTGGAGCCTTGGAAGCACCTACGCCAGGTACTACTGCAGCATCAAACTGGAATTCCCCGTCGATTTTTAATTCTGGATATTTTTCTTTGGCGATGGCAGTAGCCTGAGTAACCTTATCGACCATGGCATGGCTGGCGCTACCTTTGGTGGAAAAAGACAGCATTCCTATACGGGGTTCTTCGATACCGCAAAGTTCAGTGGCGGTAGCAACAGAAGCCTTGGCAAAGGCTGCTAATTCCTCAGCGCTGGGGTCAATGGTTACTGCACAATCAGCAAATACGAAAGTACCGTTGGCTCCGAACTCACAGTTGGGTACGATAACAATAAAGGCGCCAGATACAGCAGTAATTCCTGGTGCAGTTTTAATAATCTGCAGGGCAGGCCTGAGTACATTTCCAGTAGTGTTTTCCGCACCGGCAACTTCTCCATCAGCTTTACCCATTTTAACCATCATGGAAGCAAAAAATAGTGGGTCCAGCATGGTCTTTTTGGCTTTATCCAGGTCAACTCCCTTGGCTTTACGCATTTCATAAAATGCCTGGACAAAATCATCAAAATACGGAGCGTTAATTGGATTAATTATTTCTGCTCCACTTAAATCGGCCCCGATTTTGCCGGCCAGTCCTTTGATTTCACCTTCATCACCTAGTAGAATGGGGGTGGCTACCTTCTGGTCTACTATTCCTTTGATAGCCTGCAGGGTTCTTTCCTCAGTACCTTCGGGTAAAACTATGAATTTACCCATTTTAGAAGCTTTTTCTCTAATTTCTGCTAACAGACTCATCCTTCTACCTCCCGTTTAGTTATGACAATTTTTGTATCCTCAGGCCTGGATTCTCTAGTTAATTCTAGCATAAATAGATAATTTAGTGGTAAGATTTATGATACTATCAAACAAATAACCAAGGAGCTGTTACCATGGCTGTTCTGGGCATCGTAGCTGAGTATAACCCTTTTCATAACGGGCACCTGCATCTTATCAAAGAAGCAAAGCAAATAGACAGTTTTAATGCTGTACTATGTGTAATGAGCGGCAACTTCCTGCAAAGGGGGGAACCAGCCATCTGCAATAAATGGGCTCGGGCTGAAATGGCTCTAAAATCTGGTGCAGACCTGGTTATTGAACTTCCATTTTGCTTCTCTGTCAGGAGTGCCTATTATTTTGCCCAGGGTGCCCTCAAGCTATTACAACAAACTGCAGTTGTTACCCACCTGGCTTTTGGAGCTGAGTATAGCAATATGCAAGTATTAAGCTCCATAGCCGATTTGCTAGCCAATGAGCCCATCGCGTACTCCAGGCTGGTTAAAGAAAACCTGGCCACTGGCAAGAGTTTTCCTCTCGCCCGGTCGCTGGCCCTGCAGCAATATATGGGTAAGCGTTCGGCTGAGCTACAAAAAATTTTACCTGGTTCCAACAATATTCTGGCTATTGAATACCTGCGCGTGATTAAAGAGGAAGGCTTGCCCTTCACCCCCGTCTTAATCCAGCGAAAAGGCTCCAGCTACCACGACACCGAACTTTCTCCCTATGCCAGTGCCACCGCTATCCGCCAGTCACTACTCGCCAGTCATGGCCTGAATGAGCTAAGCGAATCTTTACCGCAAGATAGTCTGAGTATACTACAAAGAGAGATATCCGCTGGACGCTGCCCGGTATCATTAGGGACACTGGAAAGAACTGTGCTGTTTAAACTCCGGACTATGTCGCTGCAGGATCTCAGTGATATCTACGAAATCAGTGAAGGACTGGAGTCCCGCTTTAAAGAAGCTGCCAATTACTCTGGTACTATAGAGCAACTTCTAAAAACCGTAAAGTCTAAACGTTACAGCTTTACAAGAATTAAGCGTACCCTGATGTATATACTTTTTGCACTTACAACTGAACAGGTAAAACGCTTTGATCAGCACGGCCCTCTTTACTTACATATTCTAGGTTTTTCGTCAAAGGGTCGAAAAATCCTTCAAGAAATGAAAATTAATTCACAAATTCCTATCCTAAGCCGGGGTAAAGACATGAAAAAAGCCCGAGATGACCACCCCGGGACCGTTTTAGAGAAAATGATTGATTTAGATGTTCTGGCCACTGATATTTACACCTTGCTCTATCCTAACCCGTTAGAGCGCCAGGCAGGAAAAGATTTTACCACCTCACCCTTACGAGTCTAGCGTGGGACACGGGGACAGGTCCCTTGTCCCACTTTGAGGGACAAGGGACCTGTCCCCGTGTCCCA
>CAZAZH010000012.1:0-13212 GCA_964489585.1 uncultured Syntrophomonas sp. | reverse complement strand
CAAGGGACCTGTCCCCGTGTCCCACTTTACTTGTCAAAGGGACCGTCCCCTTAACACGGTTTTTATTTCGTCTAGTTTTTCTTCTGCCGCTTGTCGGCCTAGTTGGATGATTTCCTGGGATTTTTCGAAGTCTTTGGAGGCGAATTTTCCGACGGCAGGTTGAATGAGTATATCCGCTTTGTTATAAACCAAATCGAATTGCATTTTTTGCATAATATCAATAGCAGTTAAAATAACATCCATAGTGTTATTGACGGTTACTGTACGGCCTTCACCGAAGGTAACATCTACCGCAATAATGATATCTGCTCCTCGGGAACGAGCTACTTCTATGGGTAAGCGGTTAACAACTGCACCATCTACCAGTATCATTTCATCACGTTTTACCGGGTGGAAAATTCCCGGGATAGAAATGCTGGCCCGAACTGCTTCGGTAATTGAGCCTTCCTCAAGTACTACTTGTTCCCCGGTCAAAAGGTTGGTAGCTACTACCAGCAGAGGTATCTTAGTTTCCTCAAAATTCTTCTTTTTCGTCATGAGGTTTAATAATTCCTTAATTCGTTTGCCGGACATAAAGCCCATGCGAGGTAACTGAACATCAAAAAAGAGGCGTGAGTCCAGGTGTTCCAGCATACGCCCCAGCATTTTCATATCCGAACCGCAGGCATATAGGCCACCTACCATAGCCCCCATGCTGGTTCCTACAATAAAATCAAAAGGTATTTGGTTTTCCTCAAATACCTGTAAAACCCCAATATGGGCTAGCCCCCGTGCACTTCCTGCACCCAGTACCAGAGCAACTCGATTCCGTTTTTCCAAAGCTACCACCTCCGGTAGAATGTATTATTCTTCTAAACGCCAACCCTCAAAACATATATTAGAATTAATCTCCTATGGTTCCTGACAATTAGCATTACATTTACCGTTACTACTCGGGTAGGAAGCGAGCAGTTAGGAGTGACGAATACGGCATAAGGAATCCTTCCCCTTACTCTCCACTCCTTACGCTTCACTCTAAACAGGCAATCAGACCATAAAGGTAGCATTAGTCCAAGTTTATTATCAAATTCAAATTGGAGTTGACATTATGGGTAATTATTCCCGTATCTTTTTTCTCATTATAATACTAATTTTAACCACTTTCATGATTATAAACCCTCAAGAAACGGTTACTGCTGCCGGGATGGGCCTTAAACTTTGGTTTACTATCCTCTTGCCCGCGCTATTACCTTTTTTCATTGTAGCTGAGCTCATGGTCAGTTTGGGTTTTGTTAATTTTCTGGGGGTTATCCTGGAACCGGTAATGCGCCCCATCTTTCGCCTGCCTGGTTGCAGTTCACTGGTAGTGGTTATGGGTTTTACTTCGGGCTTTCCTATTGGTGCCGTCTTGAGCCGTAAGCTTTATGATGAAAAACTGCTTACCGCCGATGAAGCCGAAAGGCTGGTCTCCTTTACCAATAACTGTAGTCCTCTTTTTATACTGGGGGCAGTAGGCGTGGGGATGTTTGCTTCACCCCTGGCAGGATATCTGCTGGCCTTTTCCCATTATCTGTCCAATATCCTGGTAGGTATAATATGGCGCTTCCGGGGTTCCTATCAAATTATCTCTACCGTCAGCCAGAAGCAATCTTTGTTACAAGAAGCCTGCCAGGCATTTTTGCGGCACCATAATCCCCGGGGTATCGGGGCCTTACTCGGCGATGCTATAAAAAATAGCCTGAATAACATTCTGGCTATTGCTGGCTTTGTTATAATCTTTTCGGTTTTAACCCGTATGCTTTCAGTGTGGGGGATAATGGACGGGATAGCATTAATGCTAAGTTGTTTATTTAAGGGCTTTAGTCTACCTTATCCAATAGCCTATGGTCTGGGTATGGGGATGTTCGAAATTACCCTGGGTACCCGGACTGTAGTCCTGGCCTCTCAGGCCGACTTTCTATATAAACTGCTGGCAGTAAGCATTATTCTAGCCTTCAGCGGTTTCTCCATTGTTGCGCAGGTAATGAGCATTATGGCGGGTACGGCAGTACGCCTATCATTTTATATGCTTTCGCGTCTTATCCAAATAATGTTATCTTTAGTAATTACGTTATTGACATATAAAATGATTGTTCCCCACCTGGCCGTCAGCTCTTTTACTATACCTTACTATAAAGCTCTGTATTCCTTTGATGCTTGGAGTATTTCCCTATCCTGTTTAGCTATTGGCCTAATATTGATTACTATGATGATGTTATTAAGTCTCTGGCGGCAGGATTAATAATCCTCTTCCTGGGAATCCCTAATATCCTGTTTTCCTTCACTAATAGCCTCCAGACCTTTTTTTAATACAATTTCCATATGGCTTAATACACCATCAGCATATTCATTGACATCACGGCGAATTTCCCGGGCCATTTCTTCCGCCCGGGCTATGATTTCTTCACCCATTTGCATAGCATTTTTGGTTATTTCATTGTCATCCACCATACGTGCTACATGATCTTTGGACTGTTCCAGATACTCATCTGCCTGAGCACAGGCCTCCTTAACTATACGTTCCTTTTCACTCATGATAAGCCGTGCCGTTTCCAACTCTTCTGGCAGTATGGCTCTCAAACGGTCTACCCGATCCAGGAACCGGTAACTCTCAATCATAACCTTGCCATTGGAGAGGGGCACCTTTTTACTATCTTTTATCATTAGTTCGAGTTCATCCAGTATCCTGAAAATCTCCATCATTACCTAAATACCTCCTTATTTAAACGATAATAATGCAGGGTCGATTCCCCATAATTATCCGACCGATATTCTTCTAACCGGCTTAATTTAACAGTTAAACTCATTTTCCTGGGACTACGCATTATCAGGTTACCTTCTTGTGCCAATAAAGAAGACTTGTCCATGGCTATAAGAAAAGGATTAAATATACTTTGTACGGTAAATGGAGGATCAGCGTATATATAGTCAAATTTAATTTGTCTTTGGTCAAGTATTTCTATAGCCCGAAAAACATCGTTGCGATAGAGTTCAAAATTTTCCTTAAAACCACAATTACTCAGGTTCTCTCTAATAGTTTGCACCGATTTAACATTATTGTCTATGAATATCACCGTTTGAGCTCCCCGGCTTAATGCTTCAATCCCAACACTACCGCTTCCGGCAAATAAGTCCAAGAAGCCTGCAGAAACAATCTTATTTCCAATTACATTAAACAAGGCCTCTTTAATCATATCAGTAATCGGTCTGGTATCCATCCCCCGGGGAGCTTTTAGCCGTTTTCCCCGTGCTGTTCCTGATATTACTCGCACAGTTTAAACTCCTCTGTCATATATTCGCCAATTTTCTGTTTTGCCCTTTTTTGCTAAAATCATTTTATCACAGAAAAAATTTTTTAAGTAATGTGTATATTATCTCTTTAGCTAGGTAATGATATAAGTACCAGAAATAATCTGGTAACAAACCCTCCCCAACAACTTTACAAAATTCTCCTCTCCCCAAAATGGCGACTAAAAAAGTCGCCATTTTTTATGCATATTTCCAAATATTAAAACGGATAATAAATCCAAAGGAGGTAGGTTTAATGTTATATAAAGATTTTAATATTTACGTGGACATGGCTATAGAAGCTAGGGATTTGATTAGAGGTACTACTGACCAGGAAATACCGGGAGTAAAGGAAGATGTACAGCAATTAGAACATATCAAAGTAACTACTATTACAATCCTTAATGCCAATGGAGCAGAAAAAATGGGTCGGCCGGTTGGTACTTATGTAACTATAGAATCACCGCCGCTAAAAATTAATGACCCTTATGTAGGCGATGAAATAGTTACTCAGATGGAAAAAAGTATGCAGACTATGGTAGGGAATTACCTTAAACCACAGGACACGGTGCTTTTGGTTGGTCTAGGTAACTGGAGAGCAGTTGCTGATGCTCTGGGTCCCAAGTTTATTGAATATAGTCCAATTACCCGCCATTATCATACTTATTCCCCTGATGCTCTAGTCGAAGGTATGAGGCCCAGCTGCGGGATAGCCCCTGGTGTACTTGGAATAACCGGCCTGGAAACATTTGAAGTAATAAAAGGCATAGTAGAAAAAGTAAAACCGGCTCTATTAGTTGTAGTCGACTCCCTGGCTGCACAAAATGTCAGTCGTATAGGAACAAGTATTCAAATGTCCAATACTGGTATTCAACCAGGTTCAGGAGTAGGTAACGCCCGCCATGCTATAAGGCAGGAAGATCTTGGGGTACCAGTAATTGCTATTGGCTGCCCTACTATTGTAAGCGCTACAGTAATTGCTAATGAAGCCGTTAAAAAATTCTGTTTAAATAGCGGGGCTATGTTTAATGAAAATACTTCGTTAAATTCTATTAAAGAAATCCTCAACCCATTTGGAGGGAATCTGGGAGTAACACCCAAAGAAATAGATGATATTATTGAAAACAGCGCCCGTATTATTTCGATGGGAGTAGCCAAATCTCTCTTCCCCGGTATCTCCGAAGAACAGTTAGAGCTGTATGCAACTTAATTAGAAAATAACTTTCCTGTCATCCTGAACGAAGTGAAGGATCTTGCACCAGGAATATCATATCAGATCCTTCGCTACGCTCAGGATGACACCCACGAAAGCCATATAACGAATAAAATGAAAACAAGCGGATATATATAATCCGCTTGTTAACGATAGTATGGTTTTAAGGAATATTAGTACTAGCTCAGTCCGCCACCGGATGATCTCTGCTGATAATCATAGATCATTTTCTTAACCATTTGTCCACCGATGCTTCCAGCCTGTTTAGAAGTGAGGTCACCATTGTAACCCTGCTTCAGGTTTACACCTACTTCCTGGGCAGCTTCCATTTTGAACTGATCCATAGCTGCTCTGGCCTGGGGAACTAACAGCTGATTATTTCTAGCCATTTATTTTTCACCTCCTTCATCTTGGTGTAGTCTTATTTTTTCCCCGTATTGATCTAATATGCTAGAAGTATTTTCAAGACTTTTTAATTTTTTTCTTATTATTTTGTCTACCAGTGCTTGAAATGCCGATTTCTTGGGTTACTTCATATTTTAATTTTTCAATTCCTTTGATTTCCTTCTTTTTATTTTCCATTAATTCGCCTCCTTAAAATAAAAAACTGCGAATTACTATCGCAGTATTATAATCTGATTTTTAAGATTTTTTATTTATCCAGTTTTATCATGAAAATTAATTAAACGCAAAGGACGCAGATTAACGCAGAATCTCTTTTAAATATCGCCTAACCCTAATCCTCACGCCTCACGCCTCACCCCTCCCTAAATTAATTAGGGGCTACTTGATTTGATTTTTTAAATTTTAAAGCGATATACTTTTCTAATTCCTGATTTATCTCTTTTTGACCGATTTCTTTGGCCAGGACTCGGCTTAGTTCTACCAGTTTTTGGTCTTTACTTAAATTAGCGACTTTTAGACCATCCAAACCATGCTGCCTGACTCCCCAAAATTCACCTGGGCCTCGTATCCTTAAGTCCTCTTCAGCCAGTTCAAATCCGTCATTAGTTTTTTCCATAGCTTGAAGCCTCCTAACCGCCTCTTCATTCCTGGGGTCGGCAATTAAAAAGCAATAGGACTGCTTATAACCTCGTCCCACGCGACCTCTTAATTGATGTAACTGGGAAAGACCAAAACGCTCTGCCTGTTCAATCACCATTATAGAAGCATCGGGAACATCCACCCCGACTTCAATTACACTGGTAGAAACCAGTATCTGAATTTTACCATGTTTAAACATCTGCATAATCATATCTTTTTCCGCTGGTTTAAGGCGACCATGGATAAGCCCAATTTTTAAATCAGGAAATACTCTGGCTTTTAATTCTTCATAGAGCGACACTGCTGCTTGTAAATCCTGTTTCTCTGATTCCTCAACCAACGGACAGACAATATAGGCTTGAGCCTTATTATTTACCTGTTCATGAATAAACTGGTACACCCGCTGCCTTTGCTTAGGGCTAATAAAATAGGTTTTTATAGGTTTACGCCCCGGGGGCAGCTCATTTATTACGGATAAACTCAAATCACCATATACGGTTAAAGCAAGGGTTCTTGGTATAGGGGTAGCAGTCATAACCAGTACATCAGGAGAATTACCCTTATCGCTTAGTGCTGCTCTCTGTCTAACTCCAAAGCGGTGCTGCTCGTCTATGACTACCAACCCCAGGCAGTTGAAAATTACATCATCTTGAATCAAGGCATGGGTACCAACCAGCAGATCAATCTCGCCATTTCTAACCGCTTCCAGTATTAATCGCCGTTCGATGCTTGGAGTACCTCCAGTAAGCCGGGCTACAGTTACACCATATCCGATAAAAAAACGTTCCAGGGCGTTATAGTGCTGCCCCGCCAGGATTTCTGTGGGAGCCATTATAGCCGCCTGGAAGCCACTGGCAACCGCTTTAGCCATAGCCAGGGCCGCTACCACCGTTTTGCCTGCCCCTACATCTCCCTGGAGAAGGCGATTCATAGGAAATGGTGATTCCATGTCATTAAATATTTCTGTAATTACCCTTTGTTGTGCAGATGTAAGTTGAAAAGGAAGATGAGTCGTCAACTGTTTAATTAAATCTGTTTTTTCCATATGTACTACATAATTACCCTGCGGTAATTGCAGTTCCAGTTGCCTTATTTGAAACTGAAACAAAAATAACTCCTCCATCGCCAACCTTCTACGAGCCTGGCGATATGCTTCCCGGCTGTCTGGAAAATGTATATTATTAAAGGCATAATTAATAGGGCAGAGATTATACTTATTTCGCATTTTCTCATCTAATACTTCTGGATAATAGTCAAGATAGCCTCTTAGACTGTTAAGGGTAATAAAACGCATGGTTTTCTGGCTAAGACCCTCGGTAAGTGCGTAAACCGGCAGAACCTTAAAATGGCTATCCTCATCATCAATTATCTCATACTCACTTACATTCAATTCCATTCCACTGTAAGAAAACCTTTTCGGCTTACCGGTTAAGAATATCTCTTGCCCGGGCTTTAAAACCCTGGACAGAAAAGGCTGGTTAAACCACACCGCCGTAATTGCCCCCGAGTCATCCTCTACCAGAGCTTTAAAAATATTCATTCCACCCCGGGTTCGAGTAGTTCCGGTGGAACATATTTTTCCTCGTATGCTGGCGGGTTCCCCATCTTGTAATTCAGTAATACTATTTACATTAGAGCGATTAAAATAAGCCCGAGGAATATTCCACAGGAGGTCAAACACCGTATCTAAACCCAGACGGTTCAATTGTTTGTTTCTTTTGGGACCTACTCCCTTAATATATTGAAGGTCTTCTAAGAGCCTGTCCATAACAACCTCCACTGTTTTGAAATTAAGAATTGATTAGTTAGAAAAAAACACTGATTGCACTGCTACCTAATTTGCGTGCCCCCGCATTCATGGTTCTACTGCTAAAACAAAACATTTCAGTGTTCTTCATAAAAATTCAGTGTTCTTCAGTGTCTAATAAATTAACTATGGCAAAAAGGCAGAAAAACAGGAACTTCCTATTTTTCTGCCTCTATTAATCAGCCTATTCTACCGATACCAGGTAGCTATAATGAGGCTGACCGCCAAAATGATATTCTACATCACAGTCGGAATAGCGCTCTACTATAGTATCATGAACCTGATCGGCTTCGTCCTCGTTAATTTCGTCACCAAAGAAAAAGGTAATTAAGCTACTTTCATCGTCTACCATCTGCCCCAATAGTTGTAGGAGAACGTCTTCTGGGCTACTGCTGGTTACCGTGATTTCACCACCCAAAATACCAATAATATCTCCGTCTTTAATGCTAAAGCCATTTATAGAAGAATCCCTTACTGCATGGGTTACCTCGGCATATTTAACCTGTTGCATCTCATCTATCATAGCAGCTGCTATTTCTTCGGTCTCGCCTTCAGGATCGTAGGCTATCAAAGCAGTGATAGCCTGCATTATGGATTTAGTAGGAACAACCACCACTTGTTTGTCACATAACTCTACCACCTGCTGGGCTGCCATAATTATATTACTATTATTAGGAAAGATTATTATCGATTCAGCATTAACCTCATTACATGCATTTAATAGGTCTTCAGTACTGGGATTCATGGTTTGACCGCCTTCAACCACTATATCTACTCCCAGGCTCTTCAGAACCTCGATAATCCCTTCACCAACACCAACAGCCACCAAACCAATTTTTTTGGACTTACTAATACTAGGTAACCCGGTACTTTCCCAATTGTTAATATGTTCATGAACCTCTTCCAACATATTATTTATCTTGATATCACTTAATTGTCCCCACTGCAGACAAGTCTCTAATACCTTGCCCGGATGATTGGAATGAATATGAACCTTAACCAGGTCCTCATCGCCAACTACCAGCATGGAATCTCCCAGTGGCCTTAGATGGTCTTTGATATCCTCTGTATTCATTTCCATACCTTTTATCAGAACCTCGGTACAATATTGAAAATCCAGCTTTATATCCTGCCTGCTAACCTTATCTCTAGCTACTGGTGCAATTTTTTCCCGATAATCATCAAGTTCTATTTCTTTTTCCTGGGCCAGTCCCTCGACTACCCCCTCCAGGAAATAGATTAAACCTTGACCTCCAGCATCTACCACTCCAGCCTCTTTTAAGATGGGTAGCAGAGAGGGGGTTCTTTCTAAAGTAATATAGCCAGTAGCAATACCAGCCAGGAGAGTGGCTACTATATCACTATCCTTACGTGCCTCAGTTTCACAAGCAGATGCTATTTCCCTTATAACGGTAAGTATAGTTCCTTCTACCGGTTTCATTACTGCTTCATAGGCAGTCTGAGCTCCTGATTTAAGAGCTAAGGCAAGATCCATTGCATTTGCTGTTTCCTTACCTTCCAGCGTCCGGGCAAAGCCGCGGAAAATCTGAGAAAGGATAACACCGGAATTACCCCGAGCTCCCATCAAAGAACCCATAGATATAGCACGAGCTACTTTACTCAAGGGCTGATTTAAGTTTTTTTCTCCTTCTTTAACTGCTGATAACAAGGTTAGATACATATTAGTTCCGGTATCACCATCAGGTACCGGGAACACATTTAGCAAGTCCACACTATCGCGATTATGTTCAAGCTTTATACAACCTGCTTTAACGCTTCTAACCAAATCATTGCCATTTATATAGACCAAACTCAAATGTATTATCCTCCCTATTTATTTCCCAGGACTCTTACCCCTTTAACATTAACATTAACCGTAGCAACTTCTAAGCCCGCATTATTTCTTAGAAAATAGCTAACCTTTTGCATTACATTGTTGGCTACTTCCTTGATTTTAACACCATAACCGACTATAACATATACATCTACAACCAGTCCATCCTCAGAGTTGCGCACCGCAACCCCTTTGCGAATAGATTCGATACCCAAAATACTGCTTATACCAGATTGAATGTCCTGGGCTACCATGCCTACCAGACCATAGCAGTCCATAGCTGCCATTCCGGCTATCATTTCTACTACTTCTTTAGCAACCGTAATATTACCCAACGCGGTTGTCTTTATACTATACATAGCTTTTACCTCCTATTTATTAAATTCTTTATTCTACAAGTTGATATTTATTCCTGCTTCTTGCCCTTTGTCCATCATTCTGGTAAAATGTTTAAGTGCACTTGATTGAGAGGGGGCAAAAACAATGGCAAAATGTGAAGTCTGCGGGAAAAGTGTGGTTTTTGGTAAAAAGTACAGCCACTCCCATATAAGAACCAACCGTCAGTGGAAACCAAATCTGCAGCGGGTTAAGGTAACAGATGGCGGAACTCCTAAAAGGATTTACGTCTGCAGCCGTTGCCTACGTTCAGGTAAAGTTCAAAGAGCTCTTTAAAATCATGGCCTTAGATTAGATCGATCTAAGGCTTTTGTTTTTTATTCAGTATTTCTTGTTCCGTAAAGTTATAGACCTCACCGCAGAAATTACAGGACACCTCTAGTTTCCCGGTCTGCTCAATAGTTTCTGCTAACTCTTCCCGGGTAAGAGTTGCCAGTATAGCTGCAAGCCTTTCTCTGCCACAGGTACATTTGAAAGCTAGCGGTCTTTCGGCAAGAATATCGTAAGCGATATCACCCCATATTACACCTAAAACTGATTCCAAATCCTGGCTACGGGACATAACTGCACTTATGTTATCCATCTGTAAGACATTGTTTTCTATCTTTTCTAGAATTGTATCATCGGCTCCTGGCATGGCCTGTATTATTAAACCACCTGCCGCTTTAATGCTGAGATCGGTATCTACCAAAACTCCCAGTGCAACCAGAGAAGGAATCTGCTCCGATAATAAGAAGTAACTGCTTAAATCTTCTGCTATTTCTCCACTGACCAGGTTTACCCTGCCTACAAATGGTTGTTTCATGCCCGTATCTTTTATTACTTCCAGGTAGCCTTCCCGGCCAACCAGTTCACCTACCGCCAACTTACCCGGGGAACTCGACGGTAGATCTGCTATCGGATTGGAGATAAAGGCCCGGCCATGACCAATGGAATCAACTGATGCCACAATCGGCCCGGCGGTACCATTACCATTAACCCGTATCGTAAGAGCGTCTTTTTCGTTTTTTAAGTCACTCCCCATGATAAGTGCTGCAGTCAGTACTCGTCCCAGGGCAGCAGAGGCAGTAGCCGAAGTATTATGCCGCTGCCGGGCTTCTTCTACCAGTGCAGTAGTATGAGCTATAGTAATTCTAACCTGCTTATCCTTATCCATAGCTTTGAGCAAATAATCTCTTGTAATCATTAAGTATACCCTTCCTATGTTTCTTTAGTAATTATACCCAGAAAACCGGTATTTTTAAAATAGCATCCCGATAATAATGATTTTATTCTATAATAAAATATAAATGACTATAGAAACTTTCAATATTTAAGGGGGTTTATTATGGCTTTATATGAGTTTGAAGGTAAACGTCCATCGGTTGGTAAGGATAGTTTTATACATCCCCAGGCGGTAGTTATAGGCGAGGTGGAACTGGGTGAACGCTGCTATGTAGGTGCAGGGGCAGTAATTAGGGGTGATTATGGTAAAATTGCTATTGGCAGCGGCACAAATATACAGGAAAACTGCATACTCCACTCTGAACCTGAAACCATAGCAATTATTGAAGAGAATAGCCTGATAGGACATAGCGCAATTATACACGGCCCTTGCCTGATTAAGCAAAACGTTACCGTTGGTATGGGTGCCATAGTATGTGCAGGTTGCGAACTGGAAAGCAATAGTTTGCTGGCAGCAGGTAGTGTATTACCTCCCGGTCATAATGTACCCCAGGGCAAGATAGCCATGGGTAACCCGGCTAGAGTAGTCAGAGATTTGGATGAAAATAATAAAGTTTACAACCAAATCGGGGTGAAATTATACCAGGACCTGGCAATTCGCTGTATCAACGGCTTAACCCTGATAAAAGATTAATAATACCGGGATACCAGGGTATTTGCAGCATAGTAACTTATCGTTTGCGCATCAGTTTGGTTGGGTGCCAGCCCGATTTCTGGCGCATAATACCATCATACCGGTTCTCCTAGTATCTGTATGCCTCATAAACTATTCATTGGGATAATATCTTTTCAACCCTGCTTATCCATTTCACAGCGGGGATAGAAGGTTTGTCTCATTAGTTGTCTCTTGTTTACAATAACACCATAATTGGTTTGCTGCCTTTACTAAACTGCTGTTTATGCCTGACCAGTTTAATGCCAGAAACAAAAAACAGTTTAGGAAGGAGTATTTATGGTAAGCAAGAAAATCATATTACCCGTAGTCATTCTATCGTTTCTGTTGACAGGCTTGATGCTATTTAACGCCAGGCAGGCTGTTGCTGCAGAAGGTAATCTATTCATAGGTTCTCGGGGGGATGATGTTGTACAAGTACAACAGGCCCTTAATTCCAAAGGATACTGGTGCGGAACTGCTGACGGTATCTTCGGTCCCAACACATATTCTGCAGTAATCAGATTTCAGCGTGAAACAGGGCTGGACATTGACGGTATCGTAGGACCGCAAACAAAAAAGGCTCTAGGTTTGGAGTATAGCCCTCCCGCTTACACCCCATCACGTGGAGCCAGAACCCTCACATTGGTAGCAACCGGTTACTGTTCCTGCGCAAAATGCAATTATCCTTATGGAGGACAACCTTCCTACCTGGGCTATCCTCTGAAAAAAGGGATTGTTGCCGTAGACCCTCGCGTTATTCCCATGGGCACTAGACTTTATATTGAAGGTTATGGTAGTGCCATAGCCGCAGATCAGGGTAATGCTATCAAAGGTAATAGAATAGACCTTTGTTTTAGCAGCCATCAAGAGGCATTAAACTGGGGAATTAAAACAGTTAGAGTAACAGTTAACTAGACTAAAAAGGGACTACCTGTATTTTGGGGTAGTCCCCGCTTTTATTTTTGATTCATTTCCCGTCGCTTTATTTCCAAATTTAATCTTACTGCCTCGGGAACTAGTTCACTTACATCGCCCCCCAGTAACGCAGCCTCCTTAATAATGCTGGAACTTACAAAAATATTACTACTGTCGGACATAATGAATATCGTATCCACCTCAGGTATCAAACGTTTATTAATCATGGCCATATGCATTTCATACTCAAAATCAGCCACTGTCCTTAAGCCCCTGATAATCGCACAGGCATTTTTGGTTCGGAGGTAATTTGCCAGTAAGCCACTAAAACATTCAACCTCTATATTATCCAGGTGCCTGGTACTCTCTTCAATCAGGGTTACCCTTTCGTCAAGAGTAAATAGCGCCTTTTTGCTAACATTATGGATTACTGCTACAATAATCTTATCAAATATTTTGCTGGTTTTCTCCAGGATATCTATATGACCATTGGTCACCGGATCAAAACTACCCGGGTATACTGCCAACCGCACCTGTATTCCCCCTTTCACTCAAATATATTTTACCCTAAAAAATAAGAAAACGGGATATATTTCCCGTTTTCTCTTATGGCATCTTAACAAAAAAGGAACCCTTTACAGGGTTCCTTTAAAGAAAAATGATTTTTTAAGTTATTCCATGGCCTTCCATAGTACCTCAGCAACATCGAAAACCTTAGTCTGTTCTTCTTTCTCCGCTGCCTTTACACCGTCTGCTACCATGGTCAGACAGAACGGACAGTTGGTAACTATCATCTGCGGGTCGGGAACCAGCAGTTG
>CAZAZH010000011.1:0-32033 GCA_964489585.1 uncultured Syntrophomonas sp. | reverse complement strand
AGGTAAAGCGGGAGGTACCGCATATTTAAAATATATTGATGAGTCCAATCGTGACAGGGTGTCTGTTCAGTGGAGAAAGTGTGAACGGAATCAATGCAGGGAATTGGAAACGCGAATGTACGATGAAGCGAAGGCTGCAGGTAAAAAATTACCCTGGTCTAACCGGAGATAAGCTTTGAATTGCTGTATACACTAGCTTCTTCCAATAAATGAAACACTATATCTGCACCTGGTTCATCCTGCAAATAATAGAGACCTCTGCTAGCTCTCATCTTCAAATAATATTGACAATATTTAGGTGGCTTACTATAATAGTTACAGGGGGTGTCTATATATGAAAACCATGTCAGTAAGTCAGGCTAAAACATATTTCCTGGAAATTGCGCGGAGAGCTGAAGAACAGGAGAGCATTATTGTTGAAAAGAAAGGTGAGCCGGTATTAGTAATAATACCTTATCAGGAATATTTGAATCTTGAACGAATGAAGCATTTCTTAGCAGTTAAAGATCTGTCAAATATTCTAAAAGACAGCGGTATTACTGCATCAGAATTACACCGGGAATCGAGAAGGGAGCTAGAGCATGGTCGTAATTGATGCAAGCGTTGTATTAGCAGCCTTTTTTCCGGATGAGAATTCCTTACCTGCCAGACGCCTGATAGCAGATTACGCCGAAGGTATCGAGGAGTTTTACGCTCCCAGGCTTTTAATCTTGGAACTGGTAAATGCTTCTCTAGTAGCACTTCGCAGGCACAGGATAGATGAGGCAATATTTAATCAACTGGTAGAAGCAATGACTTCATTACATATTAATTGGGTTGACATTGAATCGCATGGCTGGGAGTTAGCCCAACTCGCAAAAGAGCATACAATAAGTGCCTATGACGCAGCTTACGTCCAGGCAGCTAAACTGCTAAACTGTAAATTGGTTACCGGGGATATTAAGCTGGTTATGGCAGTTGGAGACCCGGTAATAAAACTAGAAAACTATTATTCCGAAGAAAAAACCTAAAATCGACAGAAAAACTAAAACCGCGCAAACCCGCGCGGTTTCTTGCTTTGTTATGTTGGGCCATACAGGAATCGAACCTGCCTCCGGGTTCGGGCTTATTTAATCCTTATTTAAGCCTTTTCATTTTTTGGGGTGAGCCAAATTAATTTAAAACCCAGCTTTGAGCTTGCCAGTTGTATTTCAGGATCACCGGTAACTATTTCTGCATCGTTCATAGTAGTAGCAGCTATTGCAAAGGCATCAGCATATGATAACCTGTTTTCGGCTTTTACGGCAGCAGCTTGCAGGGTTAATTCTTCATCTGCGACTAGCAACTCTAAAGGCCAGGCTAAAAGCAGACTAAATACTTTCTCGGCTTGAAGTTTTCCATATTCCCGCCAAACCCGGTAATACACTTCTCCGGCATTAACCCAGGTCATAAGTAATTTAGCTTCATTGTTTTTAGCTTCCTCCAACAATTGAAACACTACATCTGCACCTGGTTCATCCTGCAAATAACAGAGCGCCGCGTATGAATCTAGAACATACTTTTTAATCATCACTATCCTCCACAGACAATTCCTCTTTTTTATATTCCTTATGAGCTATGTCCAGGGGGCGTTTCGGTTTTAATATTCCTCTGGCACCGCTAATTGGGTCTTCAGGGACTGGTAGTATAATCAGCTGACCCTCTCTTTCGGTAACAATTACTTGTCCAGGAGTTTCTATCCCATATTTTCTACGAAATTCAATCGGTATAAGCACCTGCCCCTTAGCGGTTACTTTAGCAATCGCCATCATATCCACCTCCATTATGTGTTACTATTAAATATATTATGATACATATATGGCAATATGTAAACTTTTTTTATTATTGTAATACTATTTTACATTAGTTGTATTATTGCCTATCGTAGCAAAGGCAGTTTTTTATGTAAATAGCCTAAAAATAAGCTGATTGCAGTACGGTTGCAACATTTGCTCGAAAAACATATCTTTTCAGAAAAACCAAAACCGCGCAAACCCGCGCGGTTACTTACTTTCTTATGGTGGGCCATACAGGAATCGAACCTGTAACCTTCTGATTAAGAGTCAGCTGCTCTACCGATTGAGCTAATGGCCCGTTGTTTTGTCGCAATTGATATTATACAATCACTTAAAGCGAAAATCAATATATCCGGGTAAATAAAGTATTTATAAAAAATTACTAAGGATATGCTGTATTTTGAATAGAATAGGGCCTATAACATAAGATAGTGAAGGATAGCAGTTTATGGTATGCTAATTTTATAATACATTGCTAAAGGAGGATGGCCAAATATGATGAAGAAAGCTTTTTATCTAGGCCTGGGGGTTATGAGTATGACCCGGGAAAGGGCAGAACGTTTTTATAATGAAATGGTAGAAAAGGGACAAATGAGCGGGGAAGAAGCCCGGGATTTTGTGGATGAGGCCATTAAGAAGGGCGAGGAAGAGAGAAAAGAGATGAGCAAGTTTATCCGGGGAGAAATGGAGGAATTCAGAAAGGACTGGTCAGTAGTTTCTCGTACTGAATTCGAAGCCCTGGAGGCCCGGGTAAAGGAATTAGAACAAAAACTGCAGTAAAGCAGTTACAGAACAATAGGTGCTTATGGCTGCCGGGTATCCCGGCAGTTAATTTTTATACATTTGGAGGCAGGTTAGTTGCGACTTAATCCTTTTCAACGTCTGGCTCACATCCCCAGGTACCGGGAAGTAGCCAATATCTTGATAAAACATGGATTCGGTTTTATATTTGACCGTATTTCACCGGGCAAACTAAAAAAGGCAGAACAGCATGAATTACGCGGTGTTAGTGCTGCTCGCGAGCTGCGCCAAGCTTTTGAGGAACTGGGTCCTACCTACGTTAAGTTGGGACAGTTACTGAGTACCCGTCCGGATCTTATAGCTCCCGAGTATATCCGGGAGTTTGAAAAGCTGCAAGATGACGTACCACCCATTTCATATGCTGAGGTAAGGTCGGTATGCGCAGATGAAGGTATAACTATCGATGAGGCTTTTGCCAGTTTTAATCATGAGCCCCTGGCGGCAGCATCCATAGCTCAGGTTCACGAGGCGATGCTGAAAGATGGGCAAAAGGTAGTGGTAAAAGTCCAGCGTCCGGGAATTGAACGGCAAATTCAAACTGACCTGCAGATATTGATGGAGATTGCTCGTATCCTGGAAAAAAGGACTGACTGGGGGCGTCTATACCGGATAACGGAAATAGTTGATGAACTGGGAGAAGCTATTATTAACGAAGTGGATTTTACTAAAGAGGCCCACAATGCTGACATTTTCTATAACAATTTCCGCAAGCACGAGCATGTCATTATTCCTATAGTTTATTGGGATTACTCCTCCAAAAGGATTTTAACCCTGGAATACGTAGAGGGGGTTAAGATATCGGATCCGGTGGGATTGAAAAAGGCCCTTTATGACCCGGAGAAAATAGCTACCCATCTGGTTGATGCCTTGTTCAAACAGGTATATGAGTATGGATTTTTCCATGCTGATCCTCATCCCGGCAATTTAGCTATAACCGAGGGGGAGAAAATCATTTTTTATGATTTTGGACAGGTAGGGATGATAGACCGCCTCACCCGGGATAAAGCTATGGACCTTTTGGTGGGGATGATGAGGTATGATGTTAATTCGGTAGCTCGGGCCCTGCTGGATATAGGTATCGGTACCCAGACTATTAATCAGGCTGAGTTTCGCCATGAAATATCCCGCCTGCAGCAGAAGTATTATGGCTTACCTCTTTCTCAGATAAATATTGGGGAAGCTTTCGCAGAGCTAATTGAGCTATCTTTGTACTTTAGGGTACGGGTACCACCGGAGTTATCCCTGATGGTAAAGATGATAATGACCATAGAAAGAATTGTTTCCCAGTTGGACCCCCAGTTAAGTATAGTAGATATTGCCGAACCTTACGGTAAGAGGTTGCTGCGTAAAAGGTTTTCACCCGAACACCTTAAGGAAAGCGCCGAGAGCGTCATAATGGATTATGCCTCTGTAGCCCGCACCCTGCCCCGGGATTTGGATAATGTTTTAAAGATGATAGAAGCGGGTGAAATTAAAATACATATGGAACATGCCAACCTCAGGCGCTTGACTAATAAGATTGATATTCTTTCCAACCGGCTATCCCTGGCCATAATTATCGCCAGTATTATTATTGGCACCTCCCTGGTAGTGGGGCAAAGCAGCAGTAAGCTGTTAGGTCGCATACCCTTGGTGGAGGTCGGTTTTTTTGCTGCGGTTATTCTGGGCCTGGCTTTAGCTTATTCCATATTTAAGAGTGGTCGCTATTGACTACACCTTTGCCTTAAGTCATATTAACGACTTCCCGCCAATATAAATTAGTAAAGAAATAGGGTGGGGGGGTCAATTTGAAACGACTATTTAGGGGCAAATGCCTGATATGTTTGATAATTGTGTTTTCCCTGGTTCTGGGCGGAAATATATCCCCTATAGCGGCCCAGCAGCAGCAACGACCATTGGAGCAGATTTTCATTATCAGTGTGGATGGCTTAAGTTATGAAGGCTTTGTCAGTGTACCGGTAAATAATATGAAACATATGGCGGGCGAAGGGGTTATGGACACTAAATCTATGGCCTTGAAAGTAGACACCATAGAAGCGGCCGAGGCTTCGCTTATTACCGGGGCTTTACCTGAGGACCACCGTCATGTTACGGTAAAAAACCGGATAGAAACAGAATCATTATTTGAAATCATCCGTAAGCTGGGAAAAAGCTATGTGGTTATTGATGGTTCCGGGGGTAAATTGAAATCGTTTGAAGATAGGGATAAGACCTATTTCAGCTGTGATAGTGCCGATTCCGATGAGAAGGTTCTGGAACAGGCCCTGGCAGTTTTTAATAAGCAAAAGCCTTTCCTAACCTATATATATTTGAATGACTGCCGCAATGCGCTGTTGGCTCTGGACGATAAGGCCTACTATGAGACAGTCAGATCATTTGACCTGGACCTGGGGACCTTTATTAATAGTCTAAGGAAACAAGACAATTATTATAATTCCCTCATTATAGTGACCTCTCCCCGCAGTTCATCGCCCAGCAATCAGGTACCCTTAATAATGCAGGGCCCGGGTTTGAAAACCAATACCCGTATAAGTAATACCATGGTTACCGATGTAGTGCCAACCATATGTAGCCTGCTTAAGGTAGAAAATCCTACCGGTAGTCGAGGTATTGCAGCCCATGATGCGCTCTTACTCAGTTACGAAGAGCAATATAAATCTTTGTATAAATGGGCAGCATCGCTTAAATCAGACCGGGTAGCCGCCTGGAGTAAATATTTCGAACTCCAGGATACCCTGTATCAGACTATTTATCAGATGACCGCTATTAAAGAGGAAAAGCAGAGTATTTTTAATTTCATGGGTGAAAAGGAACAAACTATAAACAAGATGGAGGGCCAAATGAGGGCGGAAAGATTCATATATCTGGGCATATTTATCCTGATGCTGTTGGGCTATGGGGTAGAGTATAAGCTGTTAAAAAAGAAGTTCATGTTATTCAAATAACCCTCGCGAACCGGGGGGGATAGACTATTATGCATAAGCTTACTTATTTTGCGGTGTTTGAGCCAACAGTAACAGGGTACAGTGTGTGTTTTCCTGTTCTTCCCGGATATGTAAGTTATGGGAGTGGATTTTGAAGAAACACAAAAACAGGATGCGCATTGGGACTTCATTTATACGGGATGGAAAAATATGGAGATGAAATGCCTGGTCCTTCTAAAGTACCGCAAGTGGATGTTTCAGACTGCAGCATAAAACTTCAGCAAAAATAATTTTGAAATTAATAGCCGGGTATCACCGGTTATTTTTCGTTTCTGGATAATTTCTTGCTGTAATATAACCCGTTCGAACTCGATTCTGACCCTTTCGGCTCAAAACCCTGGCATGTTGTTAAGATTGTTGCATAATTGCAGCTTATAGTTGCAATTCTACAACAACAAGTAATTAGGCTTATATTCCACACGAATTTTTTATAAATTTAGTCGATTTAGCTAGTTATGGTAGACATACATAACAAACCGCTAAATGGTTTTACTTCTATGTATTGTTATTATATTCTTATTTTGATATTAAAAGCATACCGTCTCTTGTTAACTAAGGCATTTTGTTATATATTTGTTGCAGTATAGCAACAAATATTGTCGTTATTTGCTATAACCGCCGTTTTTTAAAATATATTAGCCGGGGAACACGCGCCAGGTAGTGATTGGTACAATATTTGCATAATAGAATACATAATATCCATATTATTTATGGCAAACATCTAACTTCTATATATTCTATATAACGGTATTATGGATCTTTTTAACCCAGACTGCCCCAGTACTAATTGGAACTACTATGCAGATTTGAATACTGAATTATTGCAACAACAGAAATTTAAACGGAAAGAGGTATTCTATATGAAGCTTCGGGAAATTATGAGTTCCAACCCCATAACCTTAAATCCCAGTCAAACAGTGGGTGAGGTTCTAAACATTTTTATGAAAAACCAAATAGACGGTGCACCAGTATTAGACGAAAACGGCAAATTAGTAGGCCTTTTTACCAAGAGTCATGTTTATCGCGCCCTAAGTAATACTACCGGTGCAAGTATGAAAGTAGACGAATTGATGACCCGCGACATTCTAACCGGTCATCCTGATGATGAGTTTGGCGAGGTTGTAAATCCTACCGTACCGCGCCTTCCTGTGATTGATGAAAACGGGCAGGTGGTGGGAATGATTACTCGCGGAGATATTGCCAAAGCTTTTTTTTATTCCTACCGTAATATTTCTATACAATATGATACTATTATTAACTCAGCCCATAATATTATTGTATCAATAGATGAAAAAGGTATGATTAAGGTTTGGAACTCCTCTGCGGAAAGATTACTGGGGAGAAAGGCTGAGGAGGTTATCGACCAGAATATCTTAGATATCCTTCCTACCAGTGACCTTATGGAAGTAATTGAGACAGGCAAAGATGAGCCTTTAAAGAAGGTTAAGCTTAATGACCGTTACTTTATGTCTAACCGTTCCCCAATTATTAAGGATGGTAAGATTATTGGCGCAGTAGCAGTTCTTCAGGATATTTCCGACCTTGATAAAATGTCTCGGGAATTAAACTATTTTAAAGAATTGAATGAGGAACTCGATGCTATAGTTGAATCCTCCTTTGATGGGCTATTTATAACTGATGGCCAAGGCATTACTTTACGCTACAATAAAGCCTTTGAGCAGCTAACAGGAATAAATGCACATGAATACCGCGGACGAAGTGTAGAGGAAGTTAAAAGGGACGGGATTATTTCTGATCCTGTTACCTGCTATGTATTGGAACAAAAAAAATCTACAACGGTTATTCAGGAAAGCAGGAGTGGTAAAATCACTTTAACTACAGGCAATCCAGTTATTGATGCCAATGGTGAGATAATCAGGGTTGTATGTAATGTTAGAGATATTACTGAGCTGAATTTATTAAAACAGGAACTGGAAAAGGAACAAGGTTTGAGTCAGCATTATGAAAACCAACTTCGAGCTTTGAAGTTAAAGTATACAGGCGATGAAAAACTAGTAGTTACTTCTTCTAAAATGCGGAATCTGGTAGAAATGGCTATTAGATTGGCCGTAGTGGACTCTACCATATTAATAACGGGTGAATCAGGCACCGGCAAAGAATTAATTGCGGAAACTATCCATGCTAATAGTACTCGCAAGGATAAGCCGTTAATTAAGGTGAATTGCGGAGCTATTCCTGAAAATTTATTGGAATCTGAATTGTTTGGATATGCCCCGGGAGCATTCACGGGAGCTAAAAAAGAGGGTAAACCTGGAGTTATTGAACTAGCATCCGGTGGCACTTTATTGCTGGATGAGATTGGCGAAATGCCGTTAAATCTACAGGTGAAGCTACTGCGCTTTCTACAGAGCAAAGAAATCACCAGAGTTGGTGGAGAAAATTGTATTACCGTTGATGTGCGCATTATAACTGCTACCAACCGGTATCTTCTAGAAATGGTGCAAAAGAAGCAATTCCGTGAGGATCTATATTATAGATTGAATGTGGTACCTGTCCATATACCGCCCTTGCGCGAAAGAAAAGAAGATATACCCGCACTGGTAGCACATTTCATACAGGTTTTTAACCGCAAATACAATATGAATAAGAAAGTATCTCCCGGGGTGGTTGATGTTTTTATGCAATATGATTGGCCTGGTAATATCAGAGAACTGGAAAACCTGATTGAGAGACTCGTAGTTATTACACTTGATAATATAATAACTACGGAAGATTTGCCTTCCCATCTGTGGGATACAGCAGTTGAGAATTCCCCCTCCATAACGGTTTCAGGCATAGTTCCTCTGAAAGAGGCGGTAGAAAATGTTGAGAAACAGTTGCTGCAGAAGGTCTATGCCAAATGCCGAACTACCAGGCAGATGGCCAAAGAATTGAATGTAGATGCTTCAACGGTGGTAAGAAAAGCTGCGAAATATAATATTTCTAAGGTTAATCAAAATTAAAACTATTTGCCATACAAATAGTTGCAAGATAACAACAGATAACTCAAATCAGCAACATAGGGAAGTAATGCAAAACGTTGACATATTGCAACAGATTCAAGCCAATAGAAGGGAATGGTTAATTAACCATTCCCTTCTACTGTCAAAAAATACAGGCTAAGGATACTTTTAGCCATTAATACCTGAAAACATCGGCAGAATTACAAAAAGTGTTGCATAAGCGCAACAGGCAAAAACAACCATTATTGTTGCAGGCAGGAAACAATAATGGTTGTTACTTTTTGGAAAACTAATTAATAATACTTATATTTAGCCATTTATAGCGGTAACAGCTATGCTGGCATGGATGTTGCTACATAAGTAGTTAAACATAATGTAATCGATTTGATTACAAATTGATTTCTTGCATCAAGACCCATAGAGCATGATGAGAGGAGGTGAATTTTTTGGGGATTATGGAATCCACTGCAACCATAGCTAAACGAGGTCTGGTCATGGTGATAACAGGTAATGGCAAAGGGAAAACAACATCTTCATTCGGGCAAGCCTTGCGAGCTGTTGGACAGGGATACCAGGTATGCATAATTCAGTTCATGAAAGGCCGAAAATACGGAGAAATACTTGCATGCGAAAAACATTTACCCAGTATTACAATTTATCAGTTTGGCCTTGACAGTTTTGTTATGCGGGATAATTCTGCTCAGGTAGATATTGACCTGGCCTGGCAAGGCTTTGAAAAAGCGAAGGAAATCATTCAGAGTAAAAAATTTGACATGGTTATTTTGGATGAAATCAATGTGGCCGTTGATTTTGGATTGATTCCAGAGGAAGTAGTGTTGGATTTAATTAAGAACAAGCCGCCTGAGTTAGATTTAATATTAACCGGCAGATATGCTTCCGACGAATTAAGAGAAATAGCAGATTTAGTAAGTGAAGTTACTGAGATAAAACATCATTATAATGCCGGAATTAAAGATCGGCGCGGCATAGAGTATTAAATTCGTTCTACAATTAGGCGTTTAATGTAAGGAGGGGACTAATATTGTTTACTAAAGAATTACTAGACCAATCAAGTCTTCTGAGAAAAAAATGGGAGGACGAAGTTAAAAAAATAGTGGCCAAATACCCAGATCAAAAAGAGCGCTGGACTACGGTTTCTGATCTGGAAATTAAAAGAATATATGGGCCGGAAGATATTAAGGACATGGATTTTGAAAAAGACATTGCTTATCCCGGTCAATTTCCCTATTTAAGAGGAAATCAGCCTACCGGTTATCGGGGCAAATATTGGACCTTTAGAATGTTTTCCGGCATGGGGACAGCGGTAGAAACCAATAAGCGCTGGCATTATCTGTTAACTACCGGTCAAACCGGTCTAAGTACTGCTTTTGACTTCCCAACTCTTATGGGTTATGACACCGATTCTCCTAAAGCCAAGGGCGAATGCGGCAAATGCGGGGTAGCAATAGATACTATAGAAGACTTCGCTGATCTTATTAAAGGAGTACCTCTGGATAAAATCACAACATCTATGACCATCAATCCGCCTGCAACAGCTTTGTGGGCCATGTACTGTGCCTCAGCCGAGCTGCAGGGCATTCCCCTTACCAAAATCGGTGGTACCATACAGAATGACATGCTTAAGGAGTTCATTGCTCAGAAAACTTTAATGTGTCCACCTGAACCATCGGTCAAACTGATCAGTGATACCATAGAGTTCGGAACTAAATACGTGCCCAAGTGGAACACCATCAGTATTAGTGGATATCACATAAGAGAAGCCGGAGCAACTGCTGTCCAGGAACTGGCCTTTACTCTTAGAGATGGCATGGAATATGTAGAGGATGCCATAAGACGTAAAGGTTTGCATGTGGATCAGTTCGCACCTAGATTATCCTTCTTCTTCAACTCCCATATTGATTTCTTTGAAGAAATTGCCAAATTAAGAGCTGCCCGCAGGATATGGGCCAAAGCCATGCGTGAACGCTACAACTCTCAGGACCCGAGATCCTGGTGGATGAGATTCCATACCCAGACGGCAGGATGTTCACTAACTGCCCAGCAACCCTACAACAATGTGGTTCGCACTGCCACGGAAGCTCTGGCTGCTGTTTTAGGCGGAACCCAGTCACTGCATACCAATTCATTGGATGAGGTCTTGTGCCTACCTTCAGACCATGCTGTACAAATCGCCTTAAGGACCCAGCAATTGATTGCTGAAGAAACTGGTGTAGCTAATACCATTGATCCTCTGGCCGGTTCCTATTTTGTGGAGGCGTTAACTAATGAGATGGAAGAAAAAGCCTGGGAATACATTCACAAGATCGATGACATGGGTGGAATGGTGGCAGCTATAGAAAAGGGATTCCCGCAGATGGAAATCTCCGATGCGGCCTACAAATTCCAACAGCAAATAGATGCTCAGGAAAAGATTATGATTGGGGTCAACAAGTATATTGAAGAAGATGAACAAGTTGATATACCCTTCCTGGAGATTGACGACTCAGTGGAAGCCGAGCAACTGGAACGCCTGGCCGCAGTAAAGAGAAAACGTGATGGTCGTAAATTGGCTGAATGCCTCAAAGATCTTGCCAAAGCCTGCAAGAAAGGTGACAATGTCATGCCTTATTGTATCGAAGCAGTTAAGAATTATGCTACAGTTCAGGAAATTTGCGACGTCTACCGGGAAGTTTACGGCGAATACCGTGATCCTGGCATATACTAATTTGAATATTTTAAGGAGGTAAGCATGATGTCAGACAGAAAAATCCGTATACTCCTAGCGAAACCCGGGCTTGATGGCCATGATCGCGGTGCTAGGGTTTTAGCCAGATGCTTTCGTGATGCAGGTTTTGAGGTAATTTATACCGGTTGCCACCAAACTCCAGAGCAGATAGCATCAGTTGCCCTGCAGGAAGATGTCGACGTTGTAGGTTTAAGTTGTTTATCAGGTGCACATAAATACCTGTTCCCGCAAGTCGCCAAGCTTTTGCAGGATGAAGGAGCCACCGACATAACCGTAATCGGTGGAGGAATTATACCAGAAAAAGACATGCCAGCCCTATACGAAGCAGGGCTCAAAGGAATTTTCACTCCGGGTGCTACTCTGGATTCACTAGTGGAATGGATAAATACTAACATAACTCCGAAGGGGTGAGCAGAGTGAAAGAATTAGGCAAAAAAGTATTGGAAGGCGACATACGGGCAGCGTCCCGTCTCATAAGAAACCTGGAAGACCAAATACCGAATACTTATATCGCTATGCAAGAAATTTTCGACAAAACCGGTAATTCCCACGTGGTGGGAATTACCGGAGCTCCTGGAGCTGGCAAGAGTACCCTTACCGATGAGTTGATCTGTGCCTTTCGTAATAAAGGTGATACGGTAGGAGTGCTGGCCGTTGACCCCACCAGCCCCTTTACCGGCGGAGCTCTTTTAGGAGATAGAATACGCATGCTGCGCCACTCTGAGGACAAAGGTGTATTTGTAAGAAGCATGGCTACCAGGGGCGCCATGGGGGGGATATCTAAAGCGGTTGGAGAAGGAATTCACGTTATGGATGTCCTCAAAAAAGATAAGATAATTGTCGAGACTGTGGGAGTAGGACAGCAGGAAGTTGAAATTATCAATCATGCTCATACCGTAATAGTTGTTCTGGTACCTGGTATGGGAGACGAAATACAGGCGATAAAGGCTGGTTTAATGGAGATTGCCGATATCTTCGTCATCAACAAGGCAGATCGGGATGGTGCCGGAAAACTATATAAAGAAACATTGAATATGGTAAATATGTCCAAGGATGCCAATGGCGGTTCAAAGGGTTGGAAGATACCCGTACTATTAGTTGAAAACATAATGGAGCCCATTAAGTTTGCCGAGAGTGTTGAGGCTTTACGCGATAAAATAGATGAACATTATCAATATCTCATTGATAATAATCTTCTATCAGAGCGGATGCGCCGTAAAACTACAGCTGAACTGAACGAAGCCTTATGGGGTAAAATAATGCAGCCAATCTTAAACAACCTCGAGAGCAGCGGGGAAATGGAGCAAATGGTCGATATGTTATTGATGAAAGAATCCAACCCATATAGCCTGGCAACCGAAGTGGCCGATAAGCATATGAAATAGTGCGGAATCTCCCGGTTCACTTTTGCTGGAAGCCAAATGCTGGGTCAGCAATTAGAGAAAAGGAGTTTAGTATGCCAAAAATAATAAAGGTACTTCTAGCAAAAGTAGGACTGGATCCGCACGATAAAGGAGTAAAGTTAGTAGCTCGCGGGTTAAGGGATGTAGGAGGAATGGAGGTCATATATACTGGCCTCTACCGCAACTTAGATGAGTTGGTGCAAGAGGCTTTGGAAAATATGGTTGATATAGTCGGGGTTAGTGTACACACCGGCTTACAGATGAACATATTTCCTAATCTGCGCAACAAACTTAATGAAATAGGCGGCGGGAACATAATCCTTATCGGAGGAGGAGTAATGCCGGTTCAGGATATTACCGCCCTTAAAGCGAATGGTACTGTGGCCGAGATTTTCGGGCCTTCTACATCCATTAATACTATTATTGACTGGATTAATCAGGTCATAAGTGTGAACAATGCCGATCGTTTTATAGATAAAAGGAGGGAGAAAGATATGGAAAGTCTTGCTAAGCTTCTGCCTGAAGAAGAAATGAAAGAAAAAGTTCGCCAGCTGGCGAAAGATAATTTTCGGCAGGGTTTTAACTGCGCTGAATCTGTCTACCTGGCACTCCATGAGGCTGGCCTGATTGATTTTCCGCCAGAAACCGTAGCACTGACTACCGCTTTTGGGGGTGGATTAGGTCTTACCGGCGGAATGTGTGGAGCCCTGGTAGCAGCAACTATGGGTGTTAGCTCAGTACACGGACGCAGGAATCCCAGGGAAGGAACCCAGCAGGAAATAATTGATAAACTTTACGGCAATCCAGGTCTTTATCGATTTTTTAACCAGATTCCTCACAAGTTTAAAGAAGAATACGGTTCCACCCAGTGTAACGATCTCAACCAGAATTTTCCCGATTGGTTCGATAAAGATCGTTTCCGTCGATGTATGAAAATCGTTATAGAATCTGCGGCTATGGCTGTAGAATTCATATATCAGGGAAACAAAGAAGGGTATACCCAACCTTTCGGAAAAAACATGGCTAGTAAGGAGTAAACTAATTATTATAGCTTATGCAGGGGGAAGATGGCATTGAAACAGCCTTTATTAATGCATATTAATAACTCGGTGTTTATACGTGATGAGGCTCTAATCATGGTTGATCGGCGTTTTCTGCCCTGCCAACAAGTTGAGGTTATGGCTTCCAATTATGAAGAAGTTGCTCAGGCGATTGAAAATATGGTAGTCCAGGGCGCAGGAGATATTGCCATTGCGGCAGGATATGGCCTTTATCTGGCCGCCTGGGAGGCTGAACACAATCCCAAGTATGGCCAGGAAGATGCCAGGAACTTTATATTGACTGCGCAGCAACGTTTAACTAATACTCGCCCCACCGGTCACTATCTGGCTGCACTGCTGAGTAAGATGGTAAAAAAGCTGGAGTGGGAAAAAACCGGATGGTCTTCCCAAATGTTGCTTAGTATTAAGGCAAGTATTGATAAACAGCAAAGACGTTCCCAGTTAACCGGTAAATGGGCTGGTGAAATATTAGAGGATGGTGATAAAGTTCTGACTCATTGTTTCCCGGGAGCAGCATTGTTGTATATGCTGGCCTGGGCCCGGGAACAGGGTAACAGGGTCGAAGTTATTTGTACTGAGACCAGACCGTACTTGCAAGGCGCCCGGCTTACGGCATGGTCAGTTTCTGAATTAGGCATACCGGTAACTTTAATAACTGATAATATGGCTGCCTATTGCATGAGCCAGAAAATGGTATCCAAAGTATTTACTGCAGCTGACCGTATAGCTATGGATGGTACCGTTGCTAATAAAGTTGGCACTTTTCAATTAGCTCTGGCAGCTAAATATCATCAGCTCCCATTTTATATTTTGGGATATGGAGGCCCCGACCAAAGTTGTCCTTCCGGTAAGGATATAGTGATAGAACAAAGAGATCCAAAAGAAGTGTTATCGTTTAACGGAATAAATATCAGCGGTGAAAAAGTAAAGGGGTTTTATCCTGCTTTTGATTTAACCCCACCCCATTTATTGACAGGAATTATAACTGATCGTGGAATTATTCCTGCCAGGGAAGTAGAGCAATATTGGTCTTTACCAGTTTAATAATTTATAGGTTTAGCCTAAGCGAACTGAAGTGAGATAGGAGGTATCTTAATGGCTATTTTGAAAGATTCGGTTATTATCCCGCTCAATCGTCAGCTGTTTTTACCTAAAGAGAATAATATTACAATTGATGATCTTATTATTGAAACTGATGGCGATTACAGGTTATTTGAAAAAGGTGACCACATCATCGTTAAAAACAATGACTGCTGTCGCGGTATTAAAGTTACCATAAAAACAAAAGAATAACTAAAGTTGTAGTAGGAGGAAAAACTATGGTGCGGTTGTTTAGAGCTTGGTCAGTATTGGAAAATATTATGGAGCAAGATCAGGTGATGTTTAACTGGTTCGTAGTTGGCAGACAAGCACCAGTAGCTCCTTATGAGGAATTAATAGAGAACTACGACGAAGATGACGAGGAATCAGTATACGACCGATTGCTGGTAGATGAATTTTTCACTGCGGCAGAAGTGGAAGAACTAACAAACTATCTGCTTAAAAAGCATAACCTGGAGATTCAGGTAGAAGAAATATCACTGCCGGTGCGCTCTGGAGGGCTAAGTTATGAACTTCTGCTGATAAGTGGGCAAAAGGATTTTTATACTTTAGCAGATGAAGAAGGATATAACCTGAGTGTTAATATATTAGGACATTATGATATGAAGGAATACAAATCAGGCAAGTTTCTGTCTTCGGAGGATTTGCGAATTGGCACCAACTTTGTAGAAAAAGTTCTTGAAAACTTGAAGATATCTGGATTTCAACAGAATGATTTGATTACGGTTTTAAATAAAATTTATTCCGAAACCGGTTTTTGGATACAAAAAGATACCCGGCAATCTAAATAGAATTAAAATAAATAAAACTTAATATTTCTTCTGCGCAGCGGGTTCTTTGCCTAACGGCAAAGTTTCAGGGAACCAGGTGAAAGTCCTGGACGGTCGCGCCACTGTAAACGGGAAGCTTATTTCCAATGTGCCACTGGGCCTAAGGCCTGGGAAGGCGGAAACAAGCAAAGATCCGTGAGTCAGGACACCTAACTGCTGTGCTGCACATAATACCTTCGCAAGAAAGGGGGAGTGCTAAATAATAGGCCAAAAAGCTTCCACTCTCGTTAAAAGGTGGAAGCTTTTTGACTGCAAACAACATTTGCTATGAAAAGCTTTATAACTGGACGAACTTTGAAACCATAAAGGAGGTCATAAATTTGTTTAAAAGATCAGGACTGCTATTATTAGCTGCTATGCTGTTTATAAGTACACTAGCTGTTCCCGCTTGGGGAGCAGATAACATATCGCTTAATGATTCCTTGCAAGAAATTGTCTCGTATTATGAGAATAATAAAACTACCCTGGACAATTGGGAGGAAGTTGTCGGATTAGCAAATGCGGGGGTAAATTTCTCCGATAACTCCTGGCAGCTGCCCGACTGGGGCATAGATTCCTTAAACGAAGCCTCTCCTGGCGCTAAATATGCCACCACTATTTTAGGTATGTTAGCAGCTAATCAAGACCCGACCATTGTAAACGATAGGAATCTAGTAAATGAACTGGCTGCTCGGCAGACCGACAATGGCGCTTTTGGAGAACAAATTACCGATACTATTTGGGCTATGGTTGCTCTGGATAAAGCCCAGGCTCCTTACGATATTGAGAAGGCCGTAAATTATCTCATGACTCAGCAGATTACAGATGGAGGGTTTGCCTTTAGTGGATCAACGGCTGATCCGGACATCACCGGATTTGCATTAATAGCACTGTCCTCACATACCGACACCGCCGAGGTAAACGAATCTATCAATGCCGCAAAAGTGAGCTTGCAAAAAATGCAATTAGATAATGGTGGTTTTGCCAGCTGGGGCACAGAAAATACTGAGACTATAGCAGCAGTTATCAGGGGATTAGTGGCCTGTGGGGAAGATATAACTGCCGATCCCTGGGTTAAAAACGGTAAAACCATGATAGATGCTATCTATGCCTTTCAACTGGAGGACAAATCCTTTTCTCACACCATTGCCGGCAACCATAACGATATGGCCACCAGGCAGGCCTTGAGTGCTGTGGCCGACATGGTTAATGCCAATATTGACTATCAAATTGGACAGAATCAATCTGGTGGCGGTGATTCCGATGAGGCCACCGTGCGGGTAAGAGTGGAAGGATCTGCCAACCTGAAAGATGAAGTAGTAACTGTTGCAGGGAAGGCATTAGATGCTTTAAAAGCTGCCGTAGGCGAAAATAACATCCAACTCGACAGTCATGGGATGATAGCCAATATTTTAGAAGAAAGTGGTCACAAGGATATTGCTGAAGGCATTGATTCCAGCTGGATGTACTACGTCATAAGAGAGAGTAATATAGAACCTACCGCTTTTAGTGAAGGTCCAGGCAGCTATAATATTCAAGATGGGGATGAGATAGTTTTCTATTTAGGCGCATACGATAACGCCACCTGGGAAGCCAAAACCTATTTTCCGGTAATCAGCGTCAGTCCTGAGACACCCTCTGCCGGCCAGAGTTTAATTATAAACATATCCGCCCAAAACTATAATTACACAACTGGTTTAGAGGACTTAGACCAGGATACAACCGAGGCCATAGGTTCCTATACCGTGAAAGTAGGTGGAACTGAATATTCCAGTTTCTTTGGGCAGGTAACTATACCTGATGTCCCTGCAGGAGTACTTACATATACCATTAGCAATTCCAATGCTGCCGGTTATGCAGATGTAGTTACCTATGCCGGAAGCATAGAGGTAGGGGAAGCTGTTGATTGCAAGGTACGGGTGAGAGTGGAAGGAGCTGCTACCAATCTTAAAGATGAGATAGTAACCGTCCAGGGAACAGCATTTGACGCTTTAAAAGCTGCCGTTGGCGAAAATAACGTCCAGCTCGACCAGTATGGAATGGTAGGTACTATATTAGAGGAAAGCGGTCAAAAAAATGTTGCAGACGGAACTGATACCAGTTGGATGTATTATGTAATAAGAGAGGGAACTACAGATGCCACCGCATTCAGTACGGGTTCAAACAGTTACAATATTAAAAATGGAGACCACATAGTTTTTTATATAGGAGCTTATGATAATGCCACCTGGGATGCTAAAACCTATTTCCCGGTAGTTAGTGTCAGCCCCTCCCAACCGACTTCAGGGCAAAACATAGTTTTAACTATTACGGCTCAGAAAAACATCTGGGGTGTACTGCACGATTTGAGTGCAGAGGAAGTAACTTCTATTGGTGACTATATCGTTAAAGTGGGAGCAAACGAATATCCTAGCAGCAACGGAAAAGTAACCATACCAGGTGCTTCTGCCGGTATAATCCAATATTCCATAACTAATCCCAATGAAATAGGTTATCCAGATGTAATAACCTACACCCGAAATCTGGAAATAAAAGCTTCCGGCGGTGGCGGTTCAGGGGTTGATAATTCCATTACCGTTAGTATTGCCGTTGTAGGCAAGGAAGGTAATCTGCTCTATAGGCCTGGCAGCGTGCAAATCTCTAAAAATGATGAATTTGGTTTAACTGCCATGAGCGCGCTTGAGGCTACGAGATTAAGTTATGAGTTTTCTAATCGAAATGATGGTATGGTTGTTTCCATTGCCGGACAATCCAATGAAGGCATGAATGGTTGGTGCGGAAAAGTCAATAATAGCTCCTTTTGGGATGTACCTAAAGAAATACCGGTAGCACAGGGAGATAAAATTATCTTCTGGTACAGTCTTGATGCCAATTTTGACGGACCGGAATGGGATGATCTCTTATCAGGAAAGACTGGACAAACTTCATCTAACCTTCCCCATCTATATAACGAAAAGGTCAAAGAAACCTTAAACAGCTGCAATGAGGAGTTAAATAATTTATTAAAAGAGGTTGATTCTAAAACCGGAACTAGCACTTCCAAGGTATTAAATGTTTCTGCCAAAATGACTCAGACCAAAGCCCAAGCTCTCCTAAAGGAATTAGCCGATAATAAGGTGGACATCTCAGCAACCGCCGGGAGAACAGAGGCAGTACTGGGTGATAAGGAAGTGTCTATGCTGGTGCCCGAAAACGCACTATCCCAGACTAAGAATTTGACCATACAGGAATTGGATTCAAACCAGGAATACGCCTTGGGGATTAAATTAGGATCATCAATTTACGAATTTGGTCCTGCTGGAACCAAGTTTGACAAACCGGTAACTATCAGCATTACAGTTCCCATAACTGAGGATTTAGATACTAATAATCTGACTCCGGCCTGGTATGACGCGGAAAGCCAGAAATGGATTCCTATCCCCGCAGTAATAGACCTTGAAACAGGTTTAGTGGTATTCCGAATTGATCATTTTACCAAGTTTGCCGTAATACAAAAGCCTGAAGTCATTAAAGTCCCTGAAGTGATAGCTGTATCGAATAGGATAACCTTTACCGATGTTAATGCAGATATGGCCTGGGCTCAAGATGCCATTGAGATCCTGGCCGGTAAGGGAATAATCAAAGGTACCGGTCAGGGACTTTTTGAACCCCAGAGGCCCATCAGCAGATCGGAATTTGTGCAAATGATGGTAACAGCCCTGCAATTAAAAACGGAAACATACAAAGAGGGATTATTCAATGATGTATATGCTTCCAACTGGTTTGCTGCTGCGGTAGCAACGGCCTATCACCATCAAATTGTGTCAGGATATCCAGATGGCAGTTTTAAACCCGGCCATAGCATAAGCAGGAATGAGATTGCCAGCATTTTTTATCAAATAGAAGGCAGGAAAAATAGCTCTACTGTCATGCTGATGTATGATGACCTGGAAGAAATACCAGTCTGGGCGTTAAATGGAGTAAGGTTCACATATGAATACGGGTTAATGAGTGGTTATGAAGATGGAACCTTCAGAGGGGAAAAACCGTTAACCAGAGCTGAAGCTGCCGTTGTCATTTATAAATACGTAAACTCTTCAGCCAAGTTATAATTACCTAGTTGAAATTTTTAATTTTACCAATTTGTTTAATGGAGGTTATATTATGAGGCGTTTAATCAGCCTGGTGCTCTTGCTGCTAGTAGTTACCCTGTCTATTACCGGCTGTAGCACCAGCAAAGCTGAGAAAAATGAGAATTCGGCTGCCACCAGCACTTCCGTTACAACCGCAGCAGGTAAGACTAATAGTAAAAACATTACATCTGCACCGGAAAAAGAAGAAGTAAAAAACCTGGACAGCTCTGTGCAAAAACCATCAGAGGCTGCTCAGCCCGGCACAACGGCCAGTAATAGCAATACCATAACACTGATGATAACCAGGGATTTTGGGAAACAGGTTCTATTTAAACAGCAAGCAGCCATTGGCAGCAATTCCACCATTATGGATGTCTTGCAAGCTAATACAGATGTAACCACCAAGTATGATGGTAATTATGTAAGCAGTATTATAGGCCTGAAATCCCATAACGGTGGTATCTCGGGCAGCAATGCAGATTGGTTCTATTATATCAATGGCATTTGTTCTGATACGGGGGCGGGAGATTATATTTTAAGACCGGGGGAATTTATCTGGTGGGATTACCATGAATGGAAAAACATGGGCTTTGTAAATTCCGCCGTTATTGGCTGTTATCCTGAACCTTTTATACATGGTTACCGGGATAAGGTTGCTGCTACTACTATTATGAGTTCGGCCGATAATCTTAAAATGGCTGAAGAAGTGGCAAAAGCCTTAAAAGCTAAGGGTGCAGCTTCGGTAAATATGGTAGAGCTAAACAATAATCTCCTGGAAAAGAGAACAAATCCTACGTTTGTGATCGGTACCTGGAATGAGCTCAAAACCCTGGCCTGGATAAATAATTTTAACCAGGCCTATAGAAAGACGGGAACTAGTATTCATTTTACAGATAACAGCCTGGAGCTGCTCGATTTTAGTGGAAACTCAGCCCGAACCATCAACGGCAGTGCCGGCATCATAGCCGCCTCCGGCTCAGGTCTGGGGGACGGTCATCCTCTATGGATGATTGCGGGAACAGATCAGACCGGTCTGCAGCAAGCCGTGGAGGTTCTAAGCCAAAGCCCGGAGAAAATCTCCGGGCTGTACAGCACAGCAATTTTTTCAGGGGAGATAATCAGACTGCCCTTACCGTAAAAAGGATGGAGAAAACTATGCTTACGTATCGCGAAAAAGATAATCTGATTTACACGCTGCATCCATTGACTATGGTGGCCTTTATTGGAGTAGTTTTTATTCTAAGTCTAGTCTTATCCAACCCGGTTTACCTGCTGGGCTTATTGGCAGCGGTGGGAATCGTGATAGCGGCAGCCGAGAACCTTAAGGAATGGAAAGTTTATCTTAAATATAGCCTGGCCTTGACTGCGCTTATCATAATTATTAACGCTGTCTTCGTTCGCGCAGGAGAAACCGTATTGTATAAAAGTCGACCTCTTCCCTTATTGGGAGAGCTTAGTATATCTCTAGAAGCCCTGGCCTTTGGGGCAGGGATGGGTATTCGGTTATTGATTATTATCAGTATTTTTTGCCTGTATACGTATGCGGTTCACCCCGACAAAATGCTGAAAATGTTTGGCAAAGGGGGCAACAGGTCGGTACTTGTTATAGTTCTTTCTACCCGCTTATTTCCATTATTAATAAGCGATTATTCTAGAATAACTGAAGTACAACGCTGCCGGGGAGTAAAGTTCGATACCGGCAGATGGTGGGAGAGAATCCGTAATTTACTGCCGGTAGTTAGTGTTCTTTTATTATCTTGCCTGGAACGTTCTCTGCAGTTGGCCGAATCTATGTATGCCAGAGGATATGGAAGCGGGCATAGAAGCTATTACAGCTGGGAATTATGGAGACCCAGGGATTATTTAATTTTGGTTGGTATAACTGCTTGTTTTATACTAGGACTCTTTTCAGTCCTAAAAGGTTGGGCAAACTATAGTTATTATCCTCGGATGTCAGGAATTACCTGGAGGGAAGTTGGTATAACCAGCATTATGACTTTAACTCTCACGATTCCTGCCATACTGAATTGGGGGTGGAAGAAATGGCCTTTATTAAGATCAAAGATTTAAGCTACTATTACCCGAATACCAGGAAACCTTCGCTGGATAAAATCAATGTGGAGATTCCCGAAGGCCAATTTGTGTTGGTAGTAGGGGGCTCGGGCAGTGGAAAATCTTCATTAATTCGGGCTATAGCCGGTTTAATTCCAAATTTTTATGGCGGTAATTACGGCGGCAGTGTATGTCTGGATAACCTGGAGTTGCGGCAGATGAATCGGCGCAGCATAGTAAACTCGGTAGGCATGGTTTTTCAGGATCCCGAGAGCCAGCTGGTTATGAGTAACGTAGAACAAGAGATAATTTTCGGGATGGAAAATTTAGGTTTACCTAATGATCTGATGAAACGCAGGCTGATAGAAGTAACTAATGCTTTGGGAATTTCAAATCATTTGCATAGTTTTATCCCGGAATTATCCGGAGGACAAAAGCAAAAGGTGGCACTGGCCGCTGTTCTGGCTATGCAGCCGGAAGTACTGTTATTGGATGAGCCCACTTCACAGCTGGATCCGGTTGCCAGTGAAGAGATCCTTTCTATTGTTAAGAGACTTAACGAAGAAAATGGTACAACCGTAATATTGGTGGAGCAACGTTTGGAAAGATGTTTCCACCTGGCTGACCGCATTCTGGTTATGGATAAAGGACAGATTGTTGCCGATCAGCATGCACCCGATGCCGCGGCTTATTGGGCCCTAAAAAATAATTCTCCCTTTATCCCACCCCTGGCCAAATTATTCGCCAGCATGAGACATCCTGAAATACCGACAACTGTAAAACAGGGCCGAGAACTTCTAAAACCCTATTACCAACTTAATAAATCCTATTCTGGTTCTTTACCTGCTACTAGGAAGAGAACCGAGATAAAGGAAGCCAAAGACAAGCCCGTACTGGATATTAGGGACTTGTGGTTTACCTATGCCAACGGCCAAGAGGCTCTGAAAAACGTTAATCTGCAACTTATGCCAGGTGATTTTACCGTAATTATGGGAGGCAATGGAGCCGGAAAAACTACTCTGATTAAGAATATTATTAGTTTGCTCAAGCCTGGCCGGGGGGTAGTTAAGGTTTTGGGCAAAGATACCAAAAAGTCATCGGTAGAAGATCTGGCACCATATGTAGCCTATCTTTCCCAGAACCCTAATGATTATCTATTTTTGCCTACGGTAAAAGAAGAATTGGCTTTTACTTTAAAAAATCTGCATTTGCCGGATAAGGGAATTAGCCAGGAAATATTGACCAGGCTAAAACTAAGTTCCTATGAAGACATAAACCCCCGGGATTTAAGCACTGGAGAGCGCCAACGGGTGGCTCTGGCTTCTGTGCTGGTAACCAGGCCCCAACTATTATTGCTGGATGAACCTACCCGTGGTTTGGATTATCAGCTAAAAAGCGAACTAGGTGAGCTTTTGCTGCAACTGCAAGCTGAAGGAACCACCATTCTAGTTATTACTCATGACGTGGAATTCGCGGCTGAATATGCAACCAATATTGTACTAATGGCTGAGGGATCCATAATTGCTTCCGGCAGTAAATATGCCATGTTGTCTAACTCCACCTTCTATTCACCTCAAATTAATAGACTTTTTAACCACGAAATTGATGGTGTAGTAACTTTTGAAGAAGGTAAGGAAGTATTTAACCAATTATTAAAATTAACTGAAACTAAAGCTGTTTCCGTTTAGAAAACTAAAGGAGGGTATATAGTGCGAAAAAGTATAGCTATTTGTCTCAGCCTTACTTTAATACTGACATTTTTTTTAAACAGTATGGTTTTAGCCAACAACTTGCCTGACCCGCAAACCGACATCTCTATACATAAAGCAGTGGGTTGCCTGCACACTATTCAGAATAAAGACGGCGGGTTTCCAGTAAAGGCTGGAGGCCCTAGCAGCGAAGCCGCCACCTGCTGGGTAATTATGGCTTTGCAGGCTGCGGGTGAAGATGTTACCAGTAAGACCTGGGCTGCGGCAGGATTTAATCCCATTAATTATTTGCAAAACAGCAATATCTGTTTAGAGTCCACCAGTGATTATGCCCGGCTGCTCTTAGCTTTAACTGCAGCTAAACAAAGCCCGGTATTTCACGATATTAATTTGGCTGACAAAATAATAACCTTCCAGCAAAAGGGTGGACAGTTTGCTCAACCCCTCGCCGGTGAAGCCGGTTATATTAATTCGCATTTATGGTCTATTCTAGCTCTTACTTCGGCCGGCTACGATATCCCTAATAAAGAAATGGCTCTAAAATGGCTGCTGCAACAGCAGAATGAAGATGGCGGCTTTGGCTGGGCCCAGGGTATAGCCAGTGATTCCGATGATACCGGCATTGCCATACAGGCTCTGGTGATACTGGGGGAGGAGCCGGAAAGTTCACCAGCTATAAAAAATGCTATGAGCTATTTAAAACGCTGTCAGGAAGACGACGGGGGTTTTAGCAGCGGTAATGATTGGATGAGCAACGGCTCTAATGCTTCCTCGACTGCCTGGGTATTACAGGGATTAATTGCCGCCGGTGCCAATCCGTCTGGTGTCCAATGGATAAAGGGCGGTAACAATCCTATCTCTTATCTTTTGAATTTGCAAAATCAGAATGGCTGGTATAATTGGAAAGCTGAGGTCATGGCTTCACCCGTCACCACCACAGCTCAGACTATCATGGCCCTGACCCAAAAACCATTTCCTGTCAACGTTGACTATTGCCCTGATAAAACTATGCCGGCGGAAAAAAGCAGATTTAGTGATTTAAGTAGCGGCTACTGGGCTTATAAATCCATAATAGGCCTGGTTGATGCTGGGGTACTTAACGGATATCCAGATGGTACTTTCAAGCCTGAAAACAGAGTAACCCGAGCTGAATTCACCCGATATCTGGTTAGCGGTCTGGGGCTATCCGAAATGAAGCCAGATGGACTCCATACTTTCCCGGATGTCCCCCCCAGCCACTGGGCCTTAAACTATATCTCCATTACAGCCGCAAAAGGCTATGTTACGGGTATGCCGGACGGCTCTTTTAATCCTAATGGTGAAATCAGTGGGGCAGAGCTGGCTACTATGATGGTAAAAGCCTTGCCGGCAGACCAACAGACGAAAATAGGGGAAGGGTCCTTTTGGTATTCTGGATATGTGGAATGTGCGCAGCAATATGGATTACTCTACCCTGATTTTCAACCGACCCATAGTGCCAGTAGAGCACAGTGTGCTTACAGTGTGGTGCAGCTAAGAAAGCTAATAAATAAAATTTAGCAGTAAAATTAAATGAGGTATGGATAAATGAGCAATAAATTCTTTTTACTGATTCTGATAATAACTGCTCTGCTGCTGGGTATGGTTTTAATTCCGAACAATCCCCTATACGGAATTAATTGGGCTCTGGCTTCAGTAGTAATTATTGGTTTAGCCATACTGGCCTTTTTCTGGCGATTCGAAAAACAACATATCAACTCCAAAGATATTACTTTATTAGCCACCATGGCCTCTCTGGCCGCAATATTCAGGGTACCTTTCGCAGCCATAATGGGTCTTCAGCCCACTACTTTTATAGTAATGATTACTGGCTATGTATTTGGAGCTCAGGCCGGATTTATGGTGGGAACGGTAGCTGCTTTGGTCTCCAACTTTTTCCTGGGTCAGGGCCCCTGGACACCCTGGCAGATGTTCAGCTGGGGTCTTTGCGGAGTAATAGCAGGCCTGGTTGGCAACAACCGAAAATTTAATCTAATTTATTTCACCGTTATTACCGGATTATGTGGTTACCTTGTTGGATGGATAATGAATATCTGGCACTGGATAGGGTTCATCTATCCGCTTAATTGGACCACCTTTTTGGCTACTTATCTGCTCAGCATTCCCACTGACAGTATACATGCAGCCGGAAATATAGTTTTTTCCCTGCTATTTGGAAAATCATTTTATAATATCTTGCTCCGTTACAAACTGAAATTCCAAACTACCTTTATAGATATTCATGAATAACAACATTAACTATCGCTAGTTTCTAGCACTGACAAAGTTCACTAATCCAGCTAGCGCTCTGGTATGCCTGATCGAGAAAACAGGCTGGTGTTTGCTTAAGCTGTGATTCGGTAGGATATACTTCCAGCGTTAAATAACCATTATATTGGGACCTGGAAAAAACATTAGTTAACTTGGGCCAATTAATAATTCCTTCTCCCGGCAGCCAATGACGGTCTTTAATTCCGTCATTATCAGATAGATGGGTGGTGACAATGTGGTGGGAGACTTTTTCTAACAATTCTAACCTATCTTGACCGTATATACGATTATGGGAGCTATCATAACAAAAACCCAGATATTTAGAAGATAGCTCTGATAATACAAAATATATATAATCTTCCCGGCCGGTATTCTCAATGGCGATGGTAACGCCTAAATCTTCTCCCACTCGGAGAAGCCGGTTAAGGCTATCCAGGCCATATTGCGCGTTTCGGCGGGGAGGCGGTAGTTTTAAGGAATCGGTTATATGCATAACCATTATGGGAATATGGTATTGAGCACAATCATTCAGCCAGGCAGTATATTTGTTTACTATGGCAGCACGAGTAGATTTGTGTTCACTCCACAAATCATCGCAATCATTATAGGGAATATGAATGTTTTCCAGGACTAGTCCTGACTCCCTAACTATATCTGGCATACTTTCTTTTTTAATATTTGCAGCACCAAATTCATCTTCCCACCACAGAGTAGTTGCCTGAAAACCGGCTTCCTTAATAAGTTTAAGTCGTTGCGGTAAAGGCAGCACAAAACCAAACCATGAGAATATACCTAATTGATATTTAGTGTTTTTAACCATATAAACCCCTTCCCCAATCGATACCATCAATAGCATAAACTAAATAATTTTTCTATATAACCATATCAGATTTTAGAATATTAAGGAGGATAAATATGAATATTGATAATTTAGTAAAGAACATAAAACCGTTGGATAGATCTGCCATGGAAAAGGCAGAAGATAGACTTAATAACTTGGTTAAACCACAAGGAAGCCTGGGTGTTTTGGAGGACCTGGTTATTCAGTTGGCAGGTATTACTGGGGATACCATACCCAGGGTAGAAAATAAAATGGTAGTAGTAATGGCTGGAGATCATGGTGTAGTAGAAGAGGGAGTAAGTGCTGCCCCTCAATCGGTAACACCGCAGATGGTTTATAATTTTTTGCACGGCGGAGCAGGCATAAATGTTCTGGCGCGCTGTGCCGGGGCTAAAGTCAAAGTGGTCGATGTGGGTGTAGCAGATGAAACTTTAGTACACCAGAATCTGATTTCACGTAAAGTAAGACTTGCTACCGCCAATATGACCAAAGGGCCCGCCATGTCCCGAGAAGAGGCCCTGCAGGCTCTGAAAATAGGAATAGAGATAGCTGAAGGGGAAATTGACCAGGGTATAAATTTGCTGGCTACCGGTGAAATGGGCATAGGCAATACTACTCCCAGCAGCGCCATCCTGGCGGTATATTCCCATGCTGACTTGTCTACTATCGTTGGACCAGGGGTGGGATTGAATGATGCCGGGGTACAGCGAAAAATAAAGGCTATAAAAACTGCTTTAATAGTTAATCAGCCCGATGCAACTGACCCCATTGAAGTATTAGCCAAGGTAGGGGGCCTGGAATTAGCAGCTATGGCCGGATTAATTTTAGGTTCCGCCCTGCGCCAGGTTCCGGTAGTACTAGATGGTTTTATTTCGGGAGCAGCAGCATTAATTGCCTGTAAAATAGCCCCGCAAGTTAAGGATTACATAATAGCATCCCATCTCTCGGAAGAACCAGGTCACAAGCTGGTACTGGATACCATTGGGCTGGAGCCCATGTTAAGAATGCGTATGCGTCTGGGAGAGGGCACTGGTGCTGCTCTGGCTTTCAATATCATTGAAGCCGCTACTCGGATAATGAGTGAGATGGCCACATTCGAAGAAGCAGGGGTAATAATGGAGGAATAATTAGGTAAATGATTACCCTGAAGTATCGGAAATCTATAATGTGTCCGAGTAATGGAAGGAGGGATAAAATGCCATTTAGAGGTAAGCTGGTCTTTATAACCGGTGCAGCAAGAAGTGGCAAGAGCTATTTTGCTGAAAAAATGGCTGCCGAATCAAAAGGGAAGGTAATTTATATTGCTACCTGTGTTCCGGAAGATGATGAAATGCGTGACAGGGTCGCTCGCCATCAGGCGCGAAGGCCAGATAATTGGCAAACTATAGAAGAGGCCTTGAATCCCGCCCGCATTATTAGAGAATTGGATGGACCCGGTCAGGTCTTTCTTTTGGATTGCATCACCTTGCTGGTTAACAACTTAATGTTACAGCCTGAGGGTGAGATAGATGAAGAAGAAATACTAAAGAAGATTTCCACATTGGCTCAGGTTAGCTGCGAAGCTACTGCCCATGTAATCATAGTTTCAAATGAGGTTGGCTGGGGCATAGTCCCGGCCGATCCTCTTTCACGCCTTTACAGAGATATTATTGGGCGGGCAAATCAAATATTAGCTTCGTATGCTGACGAGGCTTATGTTACCATTGCCGGTATTCCCATTGAACTGAAAGCTCTAAGCAGAGGTGCAGGTCTCTTTTCATAAATGGTATGAGGTGGTGAAATTTACTTGAATAGTTTTTTGACCGCGTTAGGTTTTCTTACCAGGTTTCCCATTCCTGGTAGCGGGGGCCATATGGATGCCCATAGTCTTAGCAAATCCGTAATTTTCTTCCCGGTGGTAGGAGGAATTATAGGGGTAATAACTGCAGGAGTATATCTTGTTTTGGAACCATTTTTGCCCAGGTCGGTAGTATGCGTTTTTATCCTGGCCTTGCCTCTATTCATGACTGGAGGTATACATTTTGACGGCTTAATGGATACTTGTGATGGTATTTTTAGTGGCAGGTCCCGTGAGCGTATTCTGGAAATTATGCGTGATAGTAGGGTAGGTTCCATGGGGGTTATGGCCGGAATTTTTAACGTTATGCTACGTTACAGTGTTCTAATGGAATTACCGGGCACCATATTACCCGTGTTGCTGATTACCCAGGCAGCCACCGGACGTTGGGTGATGTCCATGGCTCTGCATTTTTTCCCTTATGCACGCAAAGATGGCGGTCTGGGACAAGGTTTTGGTGCTGACAAAAAGTTGCTGTATGTTATTCTAAGCAGTTTACTAGCTTTACTAATTATATTTCTAGCCAATGGGGCAGCCGGTATCATTATAGCCGTATTAGTGGCTGCTTTCTCTCTGTTCATGGCCTGCTGGGTGGCCGGTAAACTCGGAGGATTAACTGGTGATGTTTATGGCGCCTTAAACGAAGTATCGGAAAATGTCTTTCTTTTGCTGTGGCTGGTTGCAATCCTCAGCTTCCATCTACACCCCTAAGCTGGGAAATGAGTGATTGCCTGCTACAGTATTTTAATAGTCGGAAGTGATGTCTTTGCATAAGAAGCAAAGGGTATAGGCAGGCTACGGCTACGTAAAGGCTTTAGTTTACCAAGGGGAGGTGAAATAAGTTGGTTCCCTGCAAATTAATACTGGTAAGACATGGGGAAACTGTCTGGAATCAGGAGGGCAGGTTCATGGGACATTCTGATCCGGGACTTAATAAGAAGGGAGAAAGCCAGGCACGAGCAGTTGCAGATTTTTTGCTGGGAGAGGACATTGACTTGCTGTTTAGCAGTGACCTGGTGCGAGCCGTAGAGACATCCCGTGTAATAGCCGGTCACAATATGCCGATAAAAATAATTTCCTCCTTACGTGAAATCAATTTTGGAGTCTGGGAAGGTCTAACATTTGGTGAAATCCAGACTCGCTACCCCGCATTATTAAACGCATGGTTACAAGACCCTTTTGGTGTTAGGATACCTGGGGGTGAGACTGCTCAGGAAGTATGGCATCGGGTTATAGAAGCCTGGAATTCTATAGTTCTTAATGCTGGTGGGGCGAAAACTTTGGTAATAGTAGCCCATGGGGGGTCATTACGAATGTTATTGTGTCATCTTACCGGAAAAGATCCCTCACGACAGTGGGAATTTAATCTGGGCCATGGAGAACCCATAGTTTTGATACGTAATAAGGACACCTACTCCGTATTAAGTAACAAAACATAAAGTCCTGTGAAAAGGTGCGACCTTTATTACCAGCCCGTTTACGAGAGGAGATAACAGATAAAAAGGGTTATCCAACTCAAGGATGGTATGAAGTTTATACTTTAAATTCATATTGTTACCTCATAATATTACTCAATTTTAGTAAGTATTTGAATTGTATATGCAAAGCAGCAACAGAGATCGAAATGATGCAACAGCAAAAGATATTTAAAGTTGTTGCTATAATGCAATCTAATTAAAGGGGAATAGTTTTTACTATTCCCCTTTCTGTGTAAAAAGCGCGCTAGTGAAGCGAAAAGAACCATAAAACCTGCACTTAATTTGCTAGCGTTGCTTTCTACCAACATTTGTTGCATGAAAGCATAGGTCAAGCAACTGCCAATTTGTTGAAGTGATGCAACAATTTAGTTTGGTAAAAATATGTAATGACTTTGTAAGTAAGGGTTTTTAGGGGATAGAAGCGATTTGTTAACTCTGGCATGATAGTTGCTTATTTTAAAAAGCAGAATGATTTACCTATTAATATACCATAACTCTTATTTAAGATACCCCAGTTTACATTAATAGTAAAGTACACATTTTACATTTTAATTGGGCTATTTCAACAATCGTTTTACCACTGGCTATTACTCGTAAGTTGCGCCGTTATTCTGGAGGACGAGGAGGTGAACTTCTAAACAGCCTGGTAATAATAGGATGCTTTTTGCTAATTCATTACCGGACAGATTTTCTACCACTAAAAACAGAAAGGAGTGGATAAATAATGTCTCTCAAAGTAACTATTACAATTGATGATTCCAGTCAAATCATACTCCCGTTGGAAGTTAATCAATACCTTAGTTTGCGGAAATATGACTGGCTTAAAGTCAAATTAGAACCTCATGCTATAGTGCTGGTTCCTCCAAAAGCACTGGAAGAAGAGACCATTGAAGATCTTATTCATGCCGGTATACTTATTGATACCAAATAGTTAAACCCAAAATGGTATCTTTCCTTTGAAGATGGTAATTTCTCCAGAGGTCTGAAGGATATTGAGAGAAGGAGGACAGAAAAAATGGAAATGAAGTTGACACCCAAAGCGGAGATAGAGGCAAGAATTGCCAAACTCCAAGAAAAGCTGACCCAACAAAACTTAGATGGTACTATTATTGTACTTAACAGTGACATGTTTTACTTTACTGGTACCGTGCAGACCTCGTATTTGTATGTACCCGCCAGTGGTGAACCGGTGCTGATGATTAAAAAGAGTTTACGACGTGGCAGGGATGAGTCGCCACTAAAAAATATTGTTCCCATTAAGAGCCCCAAACAGATTCCAGATATTTTGGCTTCATTTGACTATAAAACTTTTGACCAGATAGGGCTGGAATTGGATGTATTGCCGCTAAATAATTATAAAATGTATCAGAAAATATTCCCTAAGACCGAGTTTAGCGATATATCACCCGCAATTAAGGAAATTCGTTCTATCAAATCACCCTATGAAATAGAACTTCTGCGCGATGCTTTAAGTGTTATAGATAAAGCTCATTCGTCCGTGCCGTCATTCTTACGTGAAGGAATGTTAGAGATTGAGCTGGCTGCTTTATTTGAAGCAGAAATGCGTAAACGTGGATATTCCGGATGTTGCAAGATGAGGGCCTTTAATCAAGACTTCTTTCTAGGAAATACTTGTACAGGCGCTAATGGAGTTTTCCCTAGTTTTTTTGATGGACCAGTTGGCGGGCGTGGTGTTGCGGTTACCCATCCCCATGGGGCGGGATGGAAAAAAGTAAACCGAAATGAAGTTGTCTTCATTGATTACACCTGTGTAGTTCATGGCTATACCGGTGATCAAACCCGGATCTTTTGTGTGGGTGAACTCTCACCTCGAATGGTCAAGGCTTTTGATGATGCCTTGTTTATCCAATCAGAAATAATCAAATCTATAATACCGGGAACCCCGGCTGAGGAACCTTATTTGATGGCAATGCAATTAGCAGAAGAAATGGGCTATAAAGACAACTTTATGGGTTATGGGTGTTGTATGCTCTAAAAGACTTCTTAATCAAGCGGTTGAGAAGTCTCTTAGA
>CAZAZH010000010.1:26084-32235 GCA_964489585.1 uncultured Syntrophomonas sp. | reverse complement strand
GAGATTAACTGGGGTAAAATAATGTGAAATTGGTTTTAATCAAATATTTAATAGTATATTTGGGCAATACTTATAAAAATGAATGTATTTAATATTCTATTGATTCTATTAGGCTTTACTGATATGATTCTACTATATTGGAAACGTGACTACCGTACAGGTTTGAATTAAGGAGGATTTAAAATGGCAAACGAAGGACCAGTCCTGGTAGAAGTATTATATGGTAGCCATACCCCCACCAGTGGTGGTTGAGCTGGTTGTGCATCAGCAGCCAGTTGTGGCTCTGTCGATTATGCTGACCAAACGGATAAATTAGCAGATAATCTTAAAGCAGAATTCGGTGACAAGGTCCAGGTAAACTATGTAGATGTGGAAAAAACTAGTCTGAAAGACTATCCGGTAATAAACCAGGTTTTGCAAATGGGTTATCCCTATCCTATTACTCTTATAAATGGTGAACCCAAATTTGCAGGGGGGATTATGCTACCGGAAATAAAGTCTATTATTAACGAACTTTTAGGATAACAGGCCAACCGGGAGGGCTTTGGCCCTCTTTTTTTATGCCCTTGAATCGACCAGGGGTATGGTTCAAGACCACTGAAAAAGTGTTCTTTTACGTGTCATTCTGAGCGATAGCGAAGAATCTAATTAACATAAACCCCAATGTTACACAATTCCAAAGAGATCCTTCGTCGCCTGCAGCTCCTCAGGATGACATTTATGATACATTTTCAGCAATCTCGGACGGTTTTCTTTTGTTTTCCGGGGCCGGAAAGTCGGTCAGGGATTTAGATATTTGCCTGAAAAAAGGTATAATATATAGACCAAGGGAGGTAGAACATGCCAGTCAGCAATACAAAGCTATATGATGCCAGTAAATACTATATCCTGACCTACGGTTGCCAGATGAATGTGCGGGATTCAGAAATAATTGCAGGACTGCTAGAAGGAATGGGATGTATTGCTGCAGATACGGTAGAAGATGCTGCTATCATTCTATTTAACACCTGTAGTGTACGCCATTCCGCAGAGAACAAGGTTTATGGCAAGCTGGGTGAAATAATGGCCTTGAAACGTAAAAAACCTGAAACTCTCGTTGCCTTCGGAGGATGCATGGCCCAGTTACCACAGGTACGGGAGAAACTTAAAAAATCAGGGGTAGACGTAGTTTTTGGCACCCATAATATTCATGAAATACCTTATCTAATCGCAACTGCTCAAGCTAAAAAACAACCGGTTTACCAGGTGTGGGAGCAGGAAGGAATGGTGGTTGAAGCCATGCCTTCTCAGCGTCGTGCCGGTTTAAGCGCCTATGTTAGCATAATGTACGGTTGTAATAACTTCTGTAGTTATTGCATTGTTCCCTATACCCGGGGTCGGGAGAGAAGTCGTCAACCTGAGGATATAGTAAATGAACTGAAGGAAATAGCATCTATGGGCTACCGGGAAGCAACCCTCCTGGGGCAAAATGTAAATTCCTATGGCCATGGCTTGGAAAAAGACGTTGATTTTGCTGACTTGCTGGAAATGGCTTCTACTGTGGACGGGATTGACCGTATCCGTTTCACCACTTCTCATCCTAAAGATATGTCGGATAAATTGATTGATGCGGTGGCTGACTTACCAAAGGTTTGTGAGCATATCCACGTGCCCTTGCAGGCCGGTAGTAATGAAGTATTACGCCGTATGAACCGCCGCTATACCCGGGAGCATTACCTGGAATTGACTAAAAAAATTCGCCAGCGTATACCGGGAGTAGCTATAACCAGTGATTTAATTGTAGGTTTTCCCGGTGAAACTGAAGAGGATTTTCTTCATACCCTAGATATGGTTAAGAAAGTACGTTTTGAGGCCGCTTTTACCTTTATGTACTCTCCCCGTAGTGGTACCCGGGCAGCTGGTTGGGAAGAACAGCTGGGACTGGAGGAAAAAAGGGAACGTTTACAGCGCCTGAATCAGGTTCAGTATCAGATAGCAACCGAAATAAATCAATCAATGCAGGGTAGTATAAAGGAAGTATTGGTAGAAGGGCCCAGTAAAACTAACCCGGAAAAACTTACTTCTCGGACTAGAACAAATCAGATAGTGATATTTTCTGGACCAAAAGACTTAATCGGACAGTTGATAAATGTTAGAATAACAGAAGCAAGAACTTTTTCCCTATTTGGGGAAGTGGTTTAAATAATTAGCAAGGGGATAGGGATTTGAATAAGGAAGAAATTATTAAAGCTGCCTTCGAATTAGGTAATGCTATTGCCCAGTCAGAAGAGATGATTAATCTAAGAAACCAACAGGCTGAACTTATGAACAAAAAGGATGCCTATGATTTGATTATGCGTTACCAGGATGCCAGAACAAAAATGGATAACAAGCTCATGGATGGTTTGCTAGTAACCCAGCAGGAGGAAGCTCACCTGGATATTCTGGAACAACAGGTTAGTAATCATCCTGATATTCAGATATTACTGGCAGCGCAGGAAAAACTGGAAAACCTTATGCAGGCAGTTTACTTCGCCATAAACCAGGCAGTTACCGGCAGTTGCTCCTCCGATTGTGACTCCTGCGGTGGCTCCTGTCCGATGTAAATTTAGTACGAAAACAGAACGGAAATTAGACGCAGCAACCTTAATTGTGATACCCTCGCGGAACAGTCATGTGTAGGGAACGGCCCCTGTGCCGTTCCGTCATGGGTTAATTAGAAAATAGACACTGAATACACTGCTACCTAAATTGTACCGATACGTACATCCGTGTCCCCGTAGGGGGAAAAATTTGAATTACCTGCCCATAGGGCCCACTGATACTCCCTACGGTCGCACTAAGGTAACGGAAGGACGCGGTTAACAGCATTACAATATTAGTTTTTAAAAAGGCTTGCATGGACAAGTCTTTCTTTTTAGACTGATTGGGGGAGGTACAGATTCGCTTTGGCCCGCTATACACCAATGATTGAACAATACCTGGAAATAAAAGAGCAGCATCAGGATGCCATTCTCTTCTTTCGCCTGGGAGATTTCTATGAAATGTTTTTTGAAGATGCCCAGGTAGCTTCCCGGGAACTGGATATAGTGCTTACCGCCAGGGATGGTGGGGACGGCAAAGTCCCTATGTGTGGTATACCTTATCATGCCATGGATAATTACATCTCCCGCCTGATAAGTAAAGGACATAAAATAGCTATCTGTGAACAGGTAGAAGATCCCCGTGAGGCCAAAGGAATTGTTAAGCGGGAAGTTATCCGAATTATTACCCCGGGAACGGTAATAGAAGATAACCTTCTGGAGGAGTATAAAAATAATTACCTGGTCGCTATTGTGGAAGAACGAAACCTGACCGGGTTTGCCTATACTGATATATCTACCGGAGAATTCAAGGTGTGCGAAATACCCGGAGCTGCTGCCGGTCCACAGGTTCAAAATGAACTGCTGCGCCTGGCGCCAGCTGAATGTTTGCTGGCCGAATATGATAGCTTTACCCGGGAATGGTTGGATAAGCCTGAGGGTAACATGGTTATTAGTCCGATTGACGAGAAAGCACTAAACCTTAAAAACGCACAGACAATACTAACGGAACATTTTCAGGTAGCATCCCTGGAGGGCTTTGGCTTAAAAGGATATACCGCCGGAATCCAGGCAGCTGCAGCTGTTATCCTGTTTTTACAAGAAACCCAGAAGGGTATTTTAAGACACCTGCGCAGCCTTTCTGTTTTTAATAATCATGCCTTCTTAGAACTGGATTATACCACCCGGCGCAACCTGGAGTTAACTTCCAGTTTAAGGGAAGGTCGGCGGGAAGGGTCTTTACTGGGGATATTGGACCAATGCTGCACCGCCATGGGCAAACGCAATTTAAAAAGATGGATAGAACAACCTTTAAAAAGCATTGTAGAGATTAATACCCGATTAAATGCAGTTGAGGAACTGAAGGAAAATCTCTCTTTAAGAAGTGAAATCAGAGAAATTCTTAATGGAGTCTATGACTTAGAAAGATTAGCCGCCAAAATAGGTGGCGGGATTGCCAATCCCCGTGATTTACTGGCCCTTAAATATTCCGTTACAGCTTTGGTTAAAAGTAAAGAGGCGCTACAACAGGCTGGCTCACAATTATTATCGCACCTGGCCGGAATGGACGATTTGCAGGATGTTTACCGGATAATAGATGAATCCATAGATGAAGAGGCACCACCCGGAATCAGGGAAGGCAATATTATTAAAGACGGATTTCATTCGGAAATAGATGAGTTGAAACAATTATCCCGGGATGGCTCCAGCTGGTTAATAGATTATGAAGGCCGGGAAAAAGAGCGCACCGGAATCAAGTACCTCAAGGTAAGCTATAACAAGGTATTTGGTTATTACATAGAAATCAGCAAATCCAACCTGCACCTGGTTCCCCCGGAGTATGTACGCAAGCAAACCCTGGTTAATACCGAGCGTTTTATTACCGATGAATTAAAACAATATGAGGAAAAGATATTAGGAGCCCGGGAAAAACTATATAAACTGGAGCAGCAAGTTTTTATCGATATACGGGAGAACCTCTGCCGGCACCTGGAACGTATACAGGACAGTGCTGCTAAACTTGCAGTTTTAGATGTAATTGCCTCACTGGCGGAGGTGGCTTACCTGAATAATTACCAGCGTCCTCTGGTAGATAACAGCGGGGTAATAGAGATAAAAGGTGGGCGCCATCCGGTAGTGGAAAAAAACCTGCAGGATAATCGGTTTATACCTAATGATTTAAAGCTAAATAATAATGATAATCGTTTTGCTATTATAACTGGTCCCAATATGGGTGGGAAAAGCACATATATGCGACAAGCGGCCCTGCTCATAATCATGGCCCAAATGGGTTCATTTGTACCGGCAGATGGAGCCCATATTGGTATAGCTGATAAGATATTTACCCGGGTAGGAGCGACCGATGATTTGGCTGCCGGGCAAAGTACCTTTATGGTGGAAATGGTAGAGGTAGCCAACATATTGAATAATGCCACTTCTGACAGCCTGGTAATACTGGACGAGATTGGCCGCGGTACTAGTACCTATGACGGCCTTAGCATTGCCCGGGCAGTAAGCGAATATATCCATGATAGAATAGGAGCGCGTACTTTATTTGCCACCCATTATCATGAACTAACCTCGCTAAGCGATAATTTCCCAGGGATATTTAACCTTTCCGTTTCGGTTATGGAAAGTGGCGAAACAGTAGTATTCTTAAAAAAGGTACTTCCGGGTAAAGCTGACCGCAGTTATGGGGTACAGGTGGCAGCATTGGCAGGGGTGCCGGATGCTGTTGTTAAAAGGGCCGGGGAAATATTGAGCGACCTGGAGAAAACGCCGGTAGAACTGAAAGAGTCGTTGATTCAGCCTCCTTTATTCCCGGAAGAAAACCCCTGGTTGGAGGAATTAGAACAACTGGACCTGGATAATTTAAGCCCCAGGGAGGCGCTTAACCTGCTTTATCGTTGGAAAGAAAGGAAATAGATGAAAAATATACCTGTGTTACAATATATATGGAGGTGAAAAATCTTGTTGATTGGAATTGATGTTGGTGGTACCTATACCGACGGAGTGGTTTTTGACCGGGGTGAGGTCATTACCACCACCAAAGTTCCCACTGATGATAATGATATTAAGTCTACAGTTTTACAAGTGCTGGATAAACTACTGCTACAACAGGATAAATCAGATATTACTCGTATAGTTCTTAGCACCACGGTGGTAACTAACCTGCTGGCCACCGGAAAAGGGGAGAGAACAGCCTTACTGTTAATTCCCGGTTATGGTCTTCCCGCTGATGCTTATGATATTAGTGACGATACCTTTTTTCTCAAAGGAGGCATTGATTTTAGGGGGCGGGAGTTAGACCCGCTGGATGAAAAGGGACTGGGCGAGGTTTGTGATAAGATTATGGCTGCAGGTATTAAGCGGGTAGCCATTGTTTCAAAGTTTGGTAACCGCAACGATAACCTGGAAAAACAGGCGCGTGATTATATTAAAAAGCATTACCCGCAGTTGTCGGTAACCATGGGCTCCCAAATTTCAGGCAAGCTCAACTTTCCCCGCCGGGCAACTACCTCATACTATACCGCTATAACCAGTGAGGAATGGAACCGTTTCGTAGATGAAATTGACAGGGCTCTGACCGA
>CAZAZH010000010.1:18924-25984 GCA_964489585.1 uncultured Syntrophomonas sp. | reverse complement strand
AGTATCAACCAGCGTTATACTCATGTTAATGCTTTTGCCGTACGTTCCATAGCCCTGGGGGGAGATAGCAGTATTAGCGTAAATGCAGGGCAGGTAGAAGTAGAAAACTACCGCCGCGATGTAGCCGCCTGTTTTGGGGGCAAGAGCGCTACCGTAACGGACGCCTTTAACTACAAATTTAACCTTAATATTGGTAATCCCGAGTTATCCGCTGCTGCCCTGGAGCAACTTGCAGGCAGCGCTATGAGCAAGGATGAACTGAGTACAACAGTAGTTACTATTGTTATTAACCGCCTGCAAGACGTTATTACCGATATGTTTAAGGAATGGGAAAATGAACCGGCTTATAAAGTCTGGGAAGTAATTAATAAGCGTAAATTTACCCTGGAACAGATAATCGGCATCGGTGCTGCCTCACGCGCTATAATCCCGCAACTGGCAGAAACCATGCAGGTCAATCACCTTATTCATCAGTACGCTGATGTGGCCAATGCCCTGGGAGCCGCTGTGGCCCGGCCTACACTGGTAGTAAACCTGCATGTTGACACCCAGACCAAAATCTACACCCTGGACCCGGGCGGAGTGCGGGGCACCCTCGATAACCCACGCAACTTCCAACTGGAAAATGCCCGCCAAATGGCTAAAAAACATTTGCAAGAAGTGGGCAAAGAAAGAGGGATGGCCAGCTATACGGACGAATCCAGCTTTTTCATGGAAGAACAATTTAACATGATTGGGGGCTGGGACCGGACCGGAAAATTATTTGATGTCGGCATACAAGTTACCCCTGGTTTCATTGAAGAATTCAAGGGGGTGAAAATATGAAACCAACTGGAATATTATTCTTTCCCGCTTTTGACTGGGCCATAAGCCCAACACATCCGGAAAGAGAAGAACGTTTACTTTATACCCGCGACCAGATATTTGAAGAAGGGATTATGGACTTACCGCAAATCCGCGAATACCAGCCGGGACTGGCTACGGATAGAGACATTGCCCGGGTGCATTTCTGTGTCCCCGATGTAGCAGCTCAGATTACCGAAGCCCATTTGGTATCGGCTGGTTCGGCCCTGCGTATAGCTGATGCTTATATGGAAGGGGAAATTAAGAACGGGTTTGCCATTATCCGGCCCCCGGGGCACCACTCCAAGACGGTCAGCCACGGCAACCGCGGGTTCTGCAATATAAACAATGAAGCCATTATGGTAGAGTACCTGCGCCAAAAATACGGAATTAAGAGGGTAGCTATTGTCGATACCGATGTTCATCATGGTGATGGCACTCAGGAAATTTATTATAATGACCCTGATGTATTGTTTATTTCCTTCCATCAGGATGGCCGCACCCTTTATCCTGGCTCTGGTCATATGGATGAACTGGGTGGCCCCCTGGCTTATGGCAGTACCATAAACCTGCCCCTGGCTCCGCGCACTACCGATACTGGTATTCTATACGCACTGGAGCATTTGATAATGCCCATACTGGAGGAATTTAAGCCGGAGCTTATAGTAAACTCTGCCGGACAGGATAACCACTACAGCGACCCTCTGGCCGATATGCGTTTTAGTGCGCAAGGATATGCCCGTTTAAATGAGATGTTAGCTCCGGATATAGCTGTTCTGGAGGGGGGTTACTCCGTACAAACAGCTTTGCCCTATGTTAACATGGGTCTGATTATGGCTATGGCCGGTATCGATTATAGTAATCTGCGTGAACCTGACTATGATCCCGAGCGCATGCGGGAAAACCCTGCCAATCTGGAATACATCGAGAAAATGGTTAAGCGGCAGTTGCAGGTTTTCCGCCAGCGGGAGGAGCAAATAGCAAATAATCGTAAAACCCGGGACCGTTTCCACCATATTCACAAACAGATTTTCTATGATACTGATTACATTCATGAGGATCAGAGCGTACAACTACGACTATGTCCGGAGTGTGCCGGTTTCAGGCTGATTGAGTCTACTGCCCAGCACCGCAACGGTTATTACTACCGGGTTTACTGTGTATCCATACCAGCCAATGCCTGTGCCAGCTGCCAGGCCGAGGCTCGTTCCGGTTACACCGATATGTCAGGCAATGACCGCTATGACCTGGTTTATTTACAAGACCGGGTTAATGACGATTTTCGCAGCATTGATATTAAAAAAGAAGCGGAGAAGGTATTGTAGTATGTCCATCAAGCCCCTGGACGACAATCTTATAAATCAAATTGCGGCGGGAGAGGTTATCGAAAGACCAGCTTCAATAGTCAAGGAATTAATTGAAAACTCCATAGATGCCGCCGCTACAATAATCTCGGTTAATATAAACCGGGGTGGAATAGAAAGAATAGAGGTTGAGGATAATGGCCAGGGTATGGAAGCCTATGATATTCCCCTGGCCTTTCAACGCCATGCTACCAGTAAAATCTCTTCCCTGGAAGACTTGTTTAATATTAATACCATGGGTTTTCGCGGTGAAGCCCTGCCTAGCATTGCCTCGGTATCACGTATTGACCTGTATAGCCAAAAAGCCGGTAGTGTTGGGGCATTCGCCCGATTGGAAGGGGGATATTTTCTCAAACAGGAAAACCGTCCCGGCCCGGTAGGAACTAGAATAATAGTTAGCGATTTATTCTTTAATACCCCAGCGCGGCGGAGCTTTTTGAAATCAGCGGTAACTGAAGGAAACCATGTTTATGAATTACTGCGTAAATATGCCTTGTCCCGCCCGGATATATCGTTTAGTTTTAGTAATGATAGAAAACAGTTTTTTAAAACCCCGGGGAATGGAAGTCTTAAGGATACGGTTCTCTGTATCTTTGGTCGGGATTTTACAGGCTATATGTCTGACGTGGCCTATATAGGGGAAGGGTATACTATCGAGGGCTTAATATCTACTCCCGAGCTAAGGCGAACTAACCGTAAGAATCAGTATTTCTTTATTAACCATCGCCCGGTCCGCAGCGTCCTTCTGTATAAAGCGGTAGACCAGGCTTACCAGGGTTTTCTGCTTTCCCGGGAACAGCCGGCAATTATTTTGTCTCTAAAAATTCCCCCGGAAAGCGTGGATGTTAATGTCCACCCGCAGAAAAGCGAAGTCCGCTTTAAGGATGAAAAAGCAGTATTTAGAATTGTTTATGAAGTTTTAAAAGAGGCTCTGGAAGAGGTAGATTATCGTCCCTTAAACTACTCGCCATTGGAGCAGGTTTCATATCCACCTACTTCCCAGGTATCCGGTTATAAGAGCCGAACAATATATGAAACTGGAATAGGTTTTAATTTTGATGATTCGTCGAGTCCGGGCACGACCTCATTGCTGCCCCGGAATGGTTGGAGAACAAAACCGGAAGGGCAAGATAGCCCAGTGGAAATTGGGGATTTCAGGATTATCGGCCAATGCCTGAATTCCTATATACTATTGGAAATGCACCAGGCTCTTTACTTGGTAGACCAGCATGCCGCCCATGAGCGGATTATGTATAATCAGATTAAAGAAATGTATAGTAACAATGCGAAGGAAGTAACCCAACTACTAGCAGTTCCTTTAGCTTTGGAGCTTTCTCCCGGGCAAATAAATATTATAGATAGCCATGATGATTTTTTTGCAGATTTAGGATTTGATTTGGATGTTATTGCGCCTGATACTATTCTCATCAGGGCAACCCCGGGCGGCGTTTCCGGGCAGGAGTTAGAGTTAGTTAATGAACTTATGGAACTATGGCAGGATAATACCCTGCCGGATATCAAAGAAGAAGCTATCAAGACCCTGGCCTGTAAAAAAGCGATTAAAGCCGGGGAAGGATTATACTTGCAGGAAATGGAAAGAATTATAATAGAATTGCTAAATAGCGCCGACTACAAGAATTGCCCCCACGGTCGACCCACAATTATTAAAATGAGCCAGGCCGAACTGGACCGTTTGTTTAAGAGGTAATTAGAAATAGACTTTTTTAGACACAGAAGAACGCAGATTTATATGATTAACGCTGATAATAGTTAGGAAAAACGAATCTTACGTAAATCATAATTCATCTGCGTTAATCAGCGTCAAAAATATTCTTACCACATTTTCATACGTAGTTGCGGCCTCCGGCCATGTACGGTTAATTATAGCGAATATGAGGGCTGAAATGCATATAATTGCAACTACTCCGCAAACAGGTTTAAAAGACGATACCAACTTTAATGGATTTTTGGCTGAAAGTGGTTTCCCTTATATTTTCCGCAAACGCCGCAGCCTGGAGGTTTTGGTGCAGGAAAACCAGGCTGATGGCGTGGTAGTCTGGAATAATGAAGGACCCGTATTATACAGTGGGGGAGAGAAGTTCTTTTTCCACCCCAGTATGGCGAAAAACCGCCTGTCCATCTATCGCAAACAAGGAACCGAGGACCCTTTTGTTCAAGCCTGCGAGATTGAAGATGGGGACCGCTTACTGGATTGTACCCTGGGATTAGGTGCCGATGCCATTGTAGCCTCCTATTTTACGCCCCACGGAATAGTGGTAGGCCTGGAATCTTCCCGGGCTATTGCTATGGTAGTGAAATGGGGTATGAAGCTTTATGATTCGCCCATGATCTGGTTAAAGGAAGCAGTAAACCGTATACAAGTAATTAACAGTGAGCATTATCAATATTTATCCACCCTGGATGACAATAGTTTTGACATAGTTTATTTTGACCCTATGTTCCGGCAACCGCTGTTAAAAAGCCAGGCCATATCACCATTACGCAGCCTGGCCAATCATGCGCCCCTTGACTTAGGAGCAATTGAGCAAGCCTGCCGGGTAGCTCGTAAACGGGTGGTAATCAAGGAGCGGTCAGAAGGCACTGAACTAGAGCGATTAGGCTGCTCCACCATCATCGGCGGAAAACACCGCAAAATAGCCTTCGGCGTAATCCGGATGGGAGAATAGAACTTAGTTTCGGAGTTGATTTTTTGAATAAGTTGGCAGCTATCGTTGGGCCGACAGCAGTAGGGAAAACTCAAATAGCTATTGAAGTAGCCAAAAGGCTTAATGCTGAGATTATTTCCTGTGATTCCATGCAAATTTATCGCGGCCTGAATATCGGCACAGCTAAAGCAAGTCTGGAAGAACAAAACGGCATAGTTCATCACTTGATTGACGTGGTGGAGCCAGATGAGGATTACAGTGTAGCCCGCTTTCAGGAGCAGGCCAAAAATATAATCCAGGAGTTAAACCAAAAAAAGCGATTACCACTGCTGGTGGGTGGAACTGGCCTTTATTACCAGGCTCTGGTCGATGATTATACCTTCTATCCCCTGGAATCACACCAAAAAATACGCCGCCAATGGAATAACCTGATAAAAGAAAAGGGGTTAGATTATGCCTACAACTATTTGCAGTCTATTGACCCTGGCTATGCTGCAACCATCAGCCCAAATGACCAGAAACGCATAGTTCGGGCTATCGAAGTTTATCAGCTAACCGGTCAACCGTTTTCAGCATTACAAACCAAATCCCAGCACACCTATCGACTTGCTGTAGTCGGTTTATACCTGGAGCGGGAACAGCTATACCAGAGAATTAATCTCAGAGTCGAGCAAATGCTGGATAGCGGTTTAATAAAAGAAGTTACACTTTTGCGGGATAAAGGGTATAATCTTAATCATAATTCCATGCAGGCATTGGGCTACAAACAGGTATTTTCTTATCTGGAGGGATTTTTGAGTGAAGAGGAAATGATAGATGAGATTAAGCGGGAAACCAGACGCTATGCTAAAAGGCAGTTAACCTGGTTTCGCAAGGACCGTCGAATACATTGGATAAATCCGGGAGAATATAGTAATGACGATTTATTAGTAGAAAATATTTCATCATATATTGAAGGAACATTATTAGCAGTGTAGAATTTACTAAGTGGTGTACATTTAATCGAATGGAGGTCTATAACCTTAATGAGCAAAAATCAGATGAATCTTCAGGATGCTTTTCTTAATCAAGTCAGAAAGGAGAAAATGCCCGTAACCATTTTCCTGGTAAACGGGTTTCAAATAAAAGGTGTAGTAAAAGGATTCGATAATTTTACGGTTATTGTTGAACTGGACCAGAGGCAGCAACTGGTCTACAAACATGCCATTTCCACAGTGGCACCGATAAGACCCATAGGCTTACTAAATCTTGACCCCAAAGGTGACGATGACTAACTTGGCTCCGTTGTTTTCATAGAAGTATTACCACTCTTATCTGTCTATCATATAATAAGCCAGAACAGATGGGAGTGGTTATTTTATGCCAATTTCCATGCGTTTTTCACCCCTGGGCCGCTCCAATTCCCGATTAATTATAGAATAATTTAGCGATTGCCTTAAATTATGAAGGAAAATGGTAGCATATGTCAAATTGCTATATATAGAATATCTTATTATTTTTTAGAACTTTTTCATGACAACATTATGTCGCGGACGTATGTAATAATAAACTAAGATTTAAGAAAGAGGGGATGAATAGTAAAAATTAATAAGCAACGTCTTAAAAAAGTACGTAAACATAGGATTTTTTGGCATTATTTATTAACAACGGGAACACCTTATCATTTCGGTTGAATGATAACCGAAGTTAACACTATTATATGGGGCCATTTACATTTTCTGTGTGGTATAATATAAAATCATGATTGGATTATTTTGAAAGAAGGTCATTCATGTTACAAGTTGGAAGGATACCTGTATCCCAACAATGGTTTCTGATCTGTTTATTTACGGTTATAGCTCCTGTATTGTTTTCAGGAGAAGCTTGTGCAACAATAACACCCCAAAAGCCAATGATAATAGCAGCAAATATGACAGATCAGCAAACAACTGAAGGTACGCTGTTGACATTAACAATCACAGCTACATCGAATTCTCCAGTTAACTGGTTGAACAATAGGTTCTATGGGCCTAATGGAAATATTTACGGTGGGGGTTCGGGAGTAAGTTTTACGGAGGCATCACCAGGGGTTTGGCAATACGTAAGAACAGACACTGTTTCTAAATATGCTCCTAGCGGTAAGTATTATTATTCTAATATATCAGTAGAAAATGAAGGCCAGATGGAGTCTGATATTTGGCCCAATGA
>CAZAZH010000010.1:15868-18824 GCA_964489585.1 uncultured Syntrophomonas sp. | reverse complement strand
CTAATATATCAGTAGAAAATGAAGGCCAGATGGAGTCTGATATTTGGCCCAATGAAGTAAGTGTAGATATATCAAATTCAATAATACCCGAAAAGCCAGTAATAACAGAAGTAAGTATGACAAATCAGCAAACAACCGAAGGTACGCTGTTGACATTAACAATCACAGCTACATCGAATTCTCCAGTTAACTGGTTGAACAATAGGTTCTATGGGCCTAATGGAAATATTTACGGTGGGGGTTCGGGAGTAAGTTTTACGGAGGCATCACCAGGGGTTTGGCAATACGTAAGAACAGACACTGTTTCTAAATATGCTCCTAGCGGTAAGTATTATTATTCTAATATATCAGTAGAAAATGAAGGCCAGATGGAGTCTGATATTTGGCCCAATGAGCTTATTATCGATATAACGAATTCGATTGAAGTTAATAAATCAAATTACAAAGTATATATTAACGGAAATGAAGTTCAATCTGACGTTGGTTTTTATGAATGCAATAATGTGGTTTTAGGGCCACTTAGAAGCCTTGCGGAAGCTATGATGCTTCAAGTGGAATGGAATGGTCAAAATCAGCAAATAATTATCTCGTTGGGAAGCAATACATTGGTAATGAGCGTAAACAGTACAAAATATTCATTCAATGATGTCAAATTGGATCTACCTATACAACCAACAATTATTGATAATAGAACACTAGTACCTCTACAGGTTATTGTAGAAGCCTTTGGGGGAACGTTTAGAGTCGATAAAGGGGTACAGGCTTTAACGGTTAATGAAGTAAACAGTGGCAACGTGACAGTAACAGGGGTTGTGGGGACATCGGGTGCAACTATTACTGTAAGGGTATCCGGGACAGTAATTGGAACAGGAACAAGTCAGCAAAACGGATCATTTGAAGTTACGATACCCTCTCAGGCAGAAGGCACAGCGTTGGAAGTAAATGCTACAGACGGGATTGATAGTAAAACGGTAACGGTTATCGTAAAACCAGCCCCATTACCTGTAAATCGGGTATATTACAAAGTATATATTAACGGAAATGAAGTTCAATCTGACGTTGGCTTTTATGCATACAATAATATTATTTACGGACCGTTGCGTTGTGTTACGGAAGCCATGGAACTCCAAGTGGGTTGGGACGCCGCTACCAAACAAATCATATTTGTATCCAATGGCGATACGTTGATCATTACGATAGACAGTTTAAAGTATTCCTTCAACGGTGTTGAATACGATTTACCTGGACCTGCTACGATATATGATGGCAGAACACTAATTCCTATCAAAACGGTTGTGGAAGCCTTTGGGGGAAAGTTTAAAGTTGACACACCGGTAGATGAGTGTTTCATCGCCACAGCAGCCTTCGGTTCCAAATTCACCTGGCCGGTAACGCTCTTGAGGGACTTCCGGGATCAGTATTTATTGACCAATTCCTGGGGTACAGCTTTCGTTAGTTTCTACTACCAACATTCGCCGCCCATAGCTACCATAATCAGTAACAATCAGACGCTAAAAACAACCGTAAGGGTACTTTTGGCACCCCTGGTTGCAAGTGTGTTCCTTGTATATCATCCAACTATTCTACTATTAATAATGATTATGGTGATTTTCATAACGTCTCGATTTATGTATAGACGCTATTTAACCGGAAATTAAATGAGACAGGTTAGCTTAAAAGTATATGTATTACTATTGCGCAAATTGAAAACACTTTTTGCCCAACCGGTTAAGGCGAATGCCTGGCAATCTGTAGATTCTTCTATAGCTATGCTATACTGTAAGCAAATATACAGCAGTAAATAGGCACCGGGGGCAGAAGGTGCCAGGCACTTAAGTTGTTAAGTTATTATTGTTGAGATAGATAATTCCTTTGCTTATGAGATAGCTTCTAGTTACAATCATCAAGCTTTTGCAAGGAAGGGGATATTTAATGGGAATTTCAGCCGGGAAGAAAGCTCAAAATTATACTTACAGCGATTACTTAAACTGGCCCGATGAGGAGCGCTGGGAGCTTATAGATGGGATACCCTATAATATGAGTCCGGCTCCTTCAACAGAGCATCAAAGAATCTCGCGAGATATTGAAATGCAATTCGCCAATTATCTGCGGGGGAAAAACTGTGAGGTTTTTTATGCACCCTTCGATGTCAGATTACCCCGGGATAATGAGAAGGATGAGGAGATTACAACGGTAGTGCAGCCCGATATAGTGGTTATATGTGATAAAAACAAGCTGGACAAAAGGGGTTGCAAAGGTGCTCCGGATCTGGTAGTGGAAATATTATCCCATGCTACGGCCAAAAAAGATATGCAGGAGAAGTTCTTTTTATACGAGCTTAGCGGGGTTAAAGAATACTGGTTGGTATTTCCCCTGGATCATGCTATAGATGTTTATATGATGGACGAAAATAACAAGTATGAACGAAGCGGGCTGTACCAATACCCGGATAATGATAAGGTTAAGGTGGGTATTTTTGATGACCTGGAAATTGATTTGAGTTTGGTTTTCGGGGAGCAGGCATAGTACCAGGTGACGGGATACGACCAGTCCAGGTTTCGACATATAGTAGATGGTTTTCATAGAAGTATCACCACTCTTATCTGTTTATCATATAATAAGCCAGAACAGATGGGAGTGGTTATTTTATGCAAATTTCCATGCGTTTTTCACCCCTGGAGTATGGTGTAGAATCAATTAAACCGGAAGCCAAATCGTGTGTCTTGCCCAGTACCGATGCCTTTAAGGAATTAGAAAAATTGATTGGTTTACAGGAGGTAAAACGAACCCTGGCTGAGGTGGCAGCCTTTACTCTTATTCAGGAAAAGCGGCGGCAACAACAACTAAAGGCCGATGCCACCATGCTGCACATGGTATTTAAGGGCAACCCTGGAACCGGAAAGACCACAGTAGCCCGTATTTTGGGTCGTGTATTCAGCGAAATTGGCGTATTGAG
>CAZAZH010000010.1:0-15768 GCA_964489585.1 uncultured Syntrophomonas sp. | reverse complement strand
ATGCAGCGTTTTTTAACCTCTAACCCTGGTCTGCGGTCGCGTTTTCCCATTCAGATTGATTTCGGTGATTATGATTGTGAAGAGTTGTTTCAAATAGCTATGGAAATTTACAACCAACGGGACTATGAACTGAGTAACCGTGCGCGCTGGAAACTAAGAGAAATTTTAAACCAGTTTACTAAAAACCACCATCCCCATAGTGGCAATGCCCGTTATGTCCGCAATCTGGTGGAAAAATCTATCCGTCTTCAGGCTCTGCGCATTGTCGATAAAGAGCCTATCACCCGTCGCGATCTGATTACCATTGAGGATTGGGACCTCCCTACTCCTGCCTCTTTAAGTTGAGGCGTAAGAATGGTTAATCAGGTTTTAGTGCAATTGCAGTGATAATATAATATAATTCTCTTATGCTTTTTGCTCATAATGAAAGTGGTGAAAATGTTGTTATCTTTGCAGATTATTCGTGATGCGGAAAGGAAATTGACCAGTCGTTTTGAGGAACTAGAGGAAAATGCTTACCAGAACCAGGCCAAAGTACTGACTGCCTTTAAGAAAAATCACCTTAGAGATAGCCATTTTAATCCTTCCTCCGGCTATGGTTATGGAGATATTGGCCGGGAACGTTTGGAGGATATATATGCCGAGGTATTTAAGGGTGAGGATGCCCTGGTACGTTCCCAGATTGTATCAGGGACCCATGCTATTTCATCCTGCCTGTTTGCTATTCTCAGACCAGGTGACTACCTGCTTTCCATAAGCGGTCGGCCTTATGATACTTTGGCCAACATAGTTGGACAGGATAATAATATACCTGGTACCCTGGTGGATAGGGGCATTTATTACGAGGAAGTTAAATTGGATCAAAACGGACATCCTGATTATGAGGCTATATCCGCCGCCGTTGACAAAAACACTACCATGGCACTTATCCAGCGTTCCCGAGGTTACAGCTTGCGTCCGGCTTTAGGCCTAGAAGAGATAGCGAAAATGGTCAGGCTGGTGAAACAGAAGAATTCCTCCACCATTATTATGGTGGATAACTGCTATGGCGAATTCGTGGAATTACGGGAGCCCCTGGAGTGCGGGGCTGATATTATGGCCGGTTCCCTAATTAAGAATCCTGGTGGTGGATTAGCTCCCTCGGGCGGTTATATTACGGGAAAGCAGGAACTGGTAGAACAAGTCGCATATCACCTGACTGCTCCCGGTCTGGGTAAGGAAATGGGGGCCTTCCTGATAAACAAACGTAATTTCTTTCAGGGCCTTTTTGTGGCTCCCCATGTTGTCTTACAAGCATTGAAGTCAGCTTTACTTTTAGCCTACATTTTTGAACAACATGGCTATCAGGTATCACCTCGCTGGGATGAAGACCGTGCCGATATTGTACAGGCTGTTCTGCTTAAAAATCCGGATGAGGTTTTGCAATTCTGCCAACTGGTGCAGAGCAACTCACCTGTAGATAATGATTTAACTCTGGAATTTGGGGAAATGCCGGGATATAGTGATAAAATAGTAATGGCAGCAGGTACCTTTGTACAGGGTTCCTCTATAGAATTATCCTGTGACGCCCCTCGGCGCGAACCTTATGCGGTATATATGCAGGGTGGATTAACCTATGAACATAACCGTTTTGTAATTAAAAACCTGATTGATACCCTTATCCCAACAAGAAAATAGGTGTCGATTAAAGAAACATTCTTCGTAAAAAAATAATTAGTGATTGATTAATTGTTTAGAGTTAGGGGTTAGGGGATAGACCAGCGTTTAAGCGGCCCTAAAAAACAATGTTTTAAAAATAGATTGGGCTTAAGTATTGGACATATCCTCCAGGTATGGCTAAATAGGAAGGTGGTTTTTTCATGGGTGCTGATACCATTGCTTTAGTTGTAACTATTATTGTTATTTTACTGGGGATTGCCGGAACTGTAATACCATTTATTCCAGGTATTCCGCTTATTTTTATTAGCATTGCGGCCTATGGCTGGTATGAGGGTTTTCAAGTTATTAGCAGCAAATTTCTGGTGATTATGGCTGCCTTTACTATACTTTCTTTGCTGGTTGATTACCTGTCAACTGCTCTTGGTGCCAGTTACTTCGGTTCCACTAAATACGGGGTCTGGGGGGCAATTATTGGAACCTTCGTGGGATTGATTACTTTTCCGCCGGTAGGTATATTCCTGGGTCCCTGGCTGGGTGCCTGTATTGGTGAATTTATTGCTGGCCAGAATTTTAATAAAGCTATGAAAAGCGGCCTTGGTAGTGTAATGGGGCTATTTTCAGGTATAGTATTTAACCTGGCTTTATCCCTGGTAATGCTGGTTGCCTTCCTGATTAAGGTTTTTTAGTATAAAATAAGGCGTTAATAATATGGCTGTTGAGCAATGAATTCGAGGCTAAAAAGTAATTGGTGTCTAGAGTGAGGCGTGAGGGGAACCACATGGAGTGGAAGACTATATAACACGTAAAAAACTAGGGGTTGAGTAGATATATCGGCCCGAAAGAGAGGTTTATAGATGAACAAAGAATCAATTATACGGCAGGTTACAGAAGAGGATGTCAGATTTATCAGGCTGCAATTTACTGATATCCTGGGTGTGATGAAGAGCATCTCAATAACTACTGATCAGCTGGAGAAGGCCCTGGACGGAGAATTAATGTTTGATGGGTCATCTATCGAAGGTTTTGTGCGTATTGAGGAATCGGATATGTATCTTAAGCCGGATTTTAATACATTTTTAATACTTCCCTGGGGTAGCTTTAATTCCAAAGGTAAAACTGCCCGGTTAATATGCGATGTTTATGATTCCAATAATAAACCTTTTATTGGTTCGCCCCGCTATGCCCTGCAGGAGGTATTAAAAGAAGCTGTACGGATGGGTTATTCCATGTTTGTGGGACCCGAACCCGAATTTTTCCTTTTCCACTTGGATGAAAACGGCCAGCCTACCTTGCAGACTCATGACAAGGCTAGTTATTTCGATTTACCCCCGGTAGATAAAGGGGAAGAGGCCCGGCGTGATATGGTGGAAACCCTTCAGAATATGGGTTTTGAAATTGAAGCCGCTCATCACGAGGTAGCTCCTGGACAACATGAAATCGACTTTAAATATCAGGATGCCCTGACCACAGCTGATAATATTGTTACCTTCCGCATAGCTGTGCGGGCGGTAGCTCAAAAACACGGGTTACATGCCACCTTTATGCCTAAACCCCTGTATGGCATTGCCGGTTCCGGTATGCATCTACATATATCTTTATTTAAGGATTCTGAAAACATTTTTTATGATCCTTCAAGTCAGGATGGTCTCAGCCAGTTATGCAAATATTTTATAGCCGGGGTGTTAAAGCATGCCCGGGCTATTTCGGCAATTACTAACCCTACGGTAAATTCCTATAAACGTCTGGTACCAGGTTATGAAGCCCCCGTGTATATTGCCTGGTCTTATCGTAATCGTAGTCCCCTGATTCGCATTCCTGCCCGCCGCGGTGTAGGTAGCCGTATAGAAATACGTAACCCTGATCCCAGCTGTAATCCCTACCTGGGTTTGGCGGTTATCCTTAAAGCTGGCCTGGATGGTATTAAAAATGAACTGGAAGTACCGGCGGCAGTGGAGCAAAATATTTACGAAATGGATTTGGCCACCCGCAAGCTGAACAATATTTTATCATTGCCGGAAAACCTCTATGAAGCTATCCATGAGTTAGAGAAAGATAAAGTTATCCAGGAGGCGCTGGGAGAACATATCTATTCCCGTTTTGTATTGGCCAAAATTAGAGAATGGGAAAGCTATAGTTCCCGGGTATATGACTGGGAAATAGAACAGTACCTGGAGAAGTTTTAAACCAAAACGCCCCGCCATGCAGGGCGTTTTTTACATGCGGCGTAATAACCCGGTAACCTTGCCGGCTATTTGTACGCTATCAACTATAATAGGCTGCATGGCACTGTTTTCAGGTCTTAATTCTACATAGCCATCTCTGCGATAAAATCTTTTTACCGTAGCTTCATTATCTATTATTGCCACCACTATTTCACCATTGGTAGCATCAGACTGCTGCCTGGCAATCAGAAAATCACCATCCATTATACCGGCTTCAATCATACTATCTCCTCTAACCCGAAGAATATAATGGTTACCGGTACCAACAAAATCAACTGGTATGGGCAGGTAATTTTCAATATTCTGTTCAGCCAGTATAGGGGTTCCGGCAGCTATAGCACCAACTATGGGAAGTGCCAGGGTTTCACTTATGTTTTTTGGTCCATCGTCCATATTCAGGGGAATGATTGCCCGCGGTTTGGTGGGATCACGTCTTAGCAGGCCTTTTTGCTCCAGTTGTAGCAAATGAGCATGAACAGTAGAACTGGATTTTAGCCCTACTATTTCACCTATCTCCCTTACTGATGGAGGATAGCCATCAGTCCTTATCTTATCTTTTATACAATCCAGTATCGCCTGTTGCCTTGCGCTTATTTTAGTATCCATTAAATTAACCTCCATAATATTTTTCTTGGCCTAATTTCTCCTGTCGTATAGAGAAACTTTATCCATGACCAAATTATACCATAATCGATTATAAAAAAACATACGTTCGCTGAAAAAAATTATAAGTAACCCTATTTGCATTAAGATCATGCCAGTGGAAAAGGCAAAAATGTTATACTAAATACAAATATATTACGGGTGGGGAAAATATGAATACAAAGCTATCAAATCCGGTTGAATATAATCTGGTTAATTTGCTACTAAATTTATCCCGCAGTCTTGACTTTTCCAACGTAGGCATAATGGACCACCATAAAAAAGTAGCTTTTATTGCGCTTAACCTGGGACATAAAGCGGGACTATCGGATCAGCAGTTGATGGAATTGTTTAAGGCGGCTATTTTACATGATATAGGGGCTGTAAATCACCGGGATAAAATTATACTGCAGAAGTTTGATGTAAATAAGCCCTGGGCTCATTGCGAAAAAGGCAGTAGATTTGTCGCCGGGATACCCGATTTTGATTCCGCCCGGTTAACGATTTTCTGTCATCACGACAAGTGGGCGGGGGGAAATCCATCCGGCCTGACTGGAAGCAGCATTCCACTTAATAGCCGTATTATTCACCTGGCTGACCGGGTAGACGTATTAATTAACCATGAGCGCTACATTCTGGAGCAGAATAATGAAATTCTGCAAAGAATAGGTCGCCTTTCCGGGAAAGTTTTTGACCCGGAGCTGTTTGATATCCTGCTAGAACTGGGAAATCAGGAGAGCTTCTGGTTAGATTTGGTATCACCCTGGATTGAGGAATGTATGCTGGAACTTATTCCTAAGGCCCTGATAAGTGTCAGGCGAGATAATCTCATGACCATAGCCCGTCTTTTTGCCCGGGTAGTTGACGATAGGAGCAGTTTTACTTATCGTCATTCAGTTTACGTAGGCCAGGTCTGCCGGGTACTGGCCAATAAGGCGGGTTTATCAGAAGATGATTGCTATTTGCTGGAGATTGCTGGGTTACTACATGACCTGGGTAAAATGGCAGTACCTGAGAATATTCTTGACAAACCGGGCAAGCTTAATGACTATGAATACAGCATTATCAAACAGCATACCTATTATACTTACTGGCTACTTAATCCGGTTTTACCCGGGCAGGCGCTACCAGCCTGGGCGGCTTATCACCACGAAAGATTGGACGGTAATGGCTATCCTTTCAAAAAAACTGCCGATGAAATTGATTTGCCGGCTCGCATAGTGGCTGTAGCCGATATTTTCACGGCACTACGAGAAGATCGCCCTTATCGCCCCAGCCTGGATTTTGCCAAAATAGAATCTATCATCAAGGAGAAGATTGATTCCGGCGGGTTGGATGGGGAAGTGGTTGCTTTGCTTTTCGATAGTCGGCAAGAGTTGGATGAAATCTGGTCTACTCTAAGTCTCTTCGGGGTTCAATAAGTCAGCCTGGTTGTCTTTGCGGTCGGTCTGCCAGAAGCAGTCAGGTCCTACATTTTCCAGACTGGCTAAAATGCGCCGCCGTGCTCCTGGGTGCATGATTTCTACCTGTTCAAGGATTTCCGCCACTTCATGCCTTTTTGTTAATCCGTCGGCCGGACACCGGTTTTTGACCGTTTTTATCTGCATAGACTCCACGAATAAGCGAATGTCCCTCTCTTCCACATAAATAAGGGGCCTAATCATAGTAATATCGGCCCGGCTAAGGTAAGTGGAAGGCTTAAATACATTAAAGCGACTTTCATATAACATCGATATGAAAAGGGTGTTTACTGCATCATCCAGGTGGTGACCCAATGCTACTTTGTTGCAGTTATATCTTTTGGCCACCCGGTTCATAGCCCCCCGGCGCAGATTGGAACATAAGGAGCAGGGGTTTTGCTCCTTCCGGGTTTCAAATACTACCCGGCCAATATTGGTTTTTTCCACTATCAGTTCCATTCCCAGAGAGGTACAAAAATCCACCAGAGAATCAATTTCGTTTTCCCATCCCAGATCTATATATATAGGCACAATTTCAAATAGAAGCGGTGTATGCTTCTGCAATAAATCCAGAAAATACAGCATAGTAAAGCTATCCTTGCCCCCGGAAAGCCCTACCGCTACCCGATCCCCATTTTCAATCAAATGATACTTTAGATTAGCATCCCGAACTTTTCTAAATATTATCTTTATCCTGCGGTTACTCATAATACTCCCTTTATAAGAAATTCCTTAAACCAGTTTATACTTTGCCCTGATAAAAAGCAAAATCAGCACATACATCAAAGGCCGGAGATTAATATCTCCGGCCTTGCTCAGATTCTTATTTTACTGGTACGGTTTTAGGGTAGCTTTGACTGACCAGTTCCACCGGGTGAACTACCTCACCTTTATAGTTATGACGGCTAATGCCATGGCGTAATTGCATGCTGCAACTGGGGCAGCAGGTAGCAATTTTCTCGGCACCGGTAACCATAACGTTATCCATCTTGCGGTCTAGTATCTTCATGGACAGGTCATAGTGGGTAAGGCTGTAAGTTCCCGACCCGCCACAACAGCGATTAGCATCTGCCATTTCCACAAAATCAACTCCAGGAATACGTTTTAGCAATTCCCGGGGCTGCTCCTTTATACCCTGGGCATTGGCCAGATGACAGGGGTCATGATAGGTAACCCGAATAGGTTCTTCGTCTTCGTTGGTAGCCGGCACGTTAATATCTATAACCTCAACCAGGAAGCGGGTCAAGTCCATGACCTTATCAGCAAATTCAAAGGCTTCATCCTCTATTTTTAATCCACCCAGTAAAAACTCCATGTTCTTATGAGACAGAGCCGAAGTACAGGAGGCGCAATCACTGATAATGTAATCTAATTTATAAGAGTTAAATATTTTAATATTATGAATAGCCAGCAATCGGGCGGTGTCCATCTTACCATTGGCTACATGGGGTAAACCGCAGCATTTCATGTCCTGCGGTATCAGCACATCACAACCGTTGCGGGTAAGAACATCGACTGTGGCCAGGGCTACATTGGGATTAAGTATATCCGTTCCACAGCCCAGGAAATAACCTACGGTATACTTCTTCTCCCCCTTAGCCCGGTTAATTTTGCGTAAACGGCTACGGGCAGGTTGGGAGGGAATACTGCTCATTATTTTTTCCGCCCGGGGCAAATCGCCGGGTAACATCCGGGTTAAACCGGTATTACGGGCAAAGGATTGCAGGCCCAGTTTTTGCAGCCCGCTCATAATTTTGGTTGAAGCTCTTAATAAACCAGGTTTGGTCCACATAGTATCAAAAATAAGTTCCTTACCTATGCTGGGGTTTTGCTCATATATATATGACCTGGCAGCAGCATTAAGCTCGTGTACATTTATACCTGAAGGACAATTGACACTGCAGGTTTCACATAGCAGGCAATTGCCTAATTTATCGTATACTTCCTGCCGGGGGTCAACCTTTCCATCCCGTAACATCTGAACCATAAAGACATGGCCCCGGGGTGCAGCAGTTTCATTTCTAATTTCATCAAATACTGGACAAACACTGCGGCATTTACCACAGCGTACACATTTCATAATTTGTTCTTGGACTGGAGGTAATTTCCTGAACTCCATTGGCACCCCCTCCTTTCTAATTCCGAAAACGGAACGGCACAGGGGCCGTTCCCTACAGTTGAGGCCTGAAAGCGGGGCCGTTCCCTACATATGAATTAATACCGGGTGTAACTCGGGGCCGTTCCCTACACATGAATTAATACTACCATGACTGGTGGGTAGCTAATAGGCTCCTTGACGATTACCTACGCCGGACTTGCACCGGCTAGCATGATCTGGATTTACTGGATGCACCCGACGCAGATTTAATCAGTGTTTTTCATAGTATTCCCCCTGCGGGGACACGGATGTACCTATCGGTACAATTTAGGTAGCAGTGTTGTCAGTGTCTATTTCTTAAATCAGCTTCCCGGGATTCATTAACCCCTTTGAATCAAATGCCTTTTTAATCTCCTTCATGTAATATAAGGCCTGACCATGTTCCATTTCAGCATACTGGCGCCGCACTGCTCCTACCCCGTGTTCGCCGGTAGTAGACCCTTCCATTTCTATCGCCAGCAGGTGAATATCGTGAACCAGCTGCAGCACTTTCTCTACTTCTTCCGGGTTTTCCGGATTTATTACCGGGGCGGTGTGCACATTGCCATCACCGATATGACCATAGTTAACTACCTTTATACCGTACTTGTCGCCCAGTGCCCGTATAGCCCGCAGGGTATCGGCTACTTTGGCCAGGGGAACACTGATATCCTCACCGGCAAATATACGGCTGCCATCCTTTCTTACCCGGGCTGCAGCAGTAGCCGTAATACTTCTGCCTTCCCAAAGCTCCGCCATGCGTTTAGCCTCAGTCGACCACTCAACATTACGAGCTCGTTTACCGGCTACTTCTTTTATTACCTGGCCTTCATATTCTACTGATGGAGGATTGCCGTCTACTTCAAACAGCAGTATAGCTTCAGCTTCAGGCAGGTTAATTTCCGGCTTAAATAGATTTACTGCTTGAATAGCAGAACTGTCAAGTATTTCTATTCCAGAGGGAAGAACCCCGGCCTGATAAACATCCAGGACTGTTGCCGGAGCATCATCTAAATTATCAAATACCGCCATGGCAATACCACGTGCTTTAGGCCGGGGCCAGCAGCGCAGGCGAATTTTAGTAATAATCCCTAATACACCTTCCGAGCCTATCATCAGTTTAGTCAGGTTTAGTCCAGAAACATTTTTAATACAACGGGCCTTCATGCCACCGGTAGTGATAACATCACCATTGACCAGCACTACTTCCAGTCCCAGAATATACTGTTCGGTACAACCATATTTTACTGCCCGCAAACCGCTGGCATTGTTGGCTACCATCCCTCCAACCGTACACATTTGACTGCTACCTGGATCAGGAGGGAAAAACAAATTGTATTTGGCCAGTTCTTTATTAAGATGGGCATGTATTACCCCGGGGCGAAGAATAACCTGCATATTTTTAGCATCAATCTCTACTATTTCATCCCAGGTAGAAAGGTCTAAAACTATACCACCCTTCAAGGCCACACATCCACCAGTTTCACCGGTACCGGCACCGCGGGGGATTATGTCAATGTTATTATCAAAGGCCAATTTCATTATTTGTTGAACCTCTTCCGTGGAGCGTGGCATAACCACGGCCCAGGGGTTTAGCGGTTCTAGTTTGGTTAAAAATGAACTGTCATAAGAATAGTACATCAAGTCCAGCTCGTCGCAGAGAACTTTATCTTTACCCAGCATTTTCACCAGTTCTTTTTGTAAGGCTGATTTATCCATCTTCAGTCCCCCTTGACAAATAAAAATTCAATATCAAAATCCCTGCCTATTATATCACAAAGGCAGTAACCAGGATTATAAAAATGCAACGTATACGGTATAATCTAAGCAATGATTAATAAAAAAAACTTTACTTGCCATCCTGAACGAAGTGAAGGATCTTTCGCCGGAATATCATATCAGATCCTTTGCTACGCTCAGGATGACACCCACGAAAGCCACGGGAATTTTAATTGGCGGTTGCTGTACGCCTTTTAGGGTATGTTTTCAAGGCAGCGGCGGTTGATTATTAAGTTATAACCAAACATTTTGAACCATAGAATGTAGCAGGTCAATGAACTTATGTGCTATTAAGGAGAGGTTTATGTATTCTGAAATATTGAATTATCTGCCCTCAGATCGTCTACTGTTTCACGAAGAGATGAAAAATCATACTACCTTTAAAATTGGTGGACCGGTAGACATAATGGTACTGCCCCAGGATGAAGAAGATGTTGCTACCGTTGTATCATTTTGCCGGGAAAGGGATATCCCCTTGTTTATATTTGGCGTGGGCAGTAATCTGCTAGTAAGGGATAGGGGTATCCGTGGAGTAGCAATGAAACTGGGAGAAAACCTGGACGAAGTTGAGGTTAACGGTGATCAGATACAGGCCCAGGCTGGAGTAAAAATCTCTGCTCTGGCTCGCATAGCAGCTTTCCACTCACTATCCGGGCTTGAATTTGCCGAGGGTATACCGGGAAGCCTGGGAGGCGCACTGGTTATGAATGCCGGGGCCTATGATGGGGAAATGCAAGGCATAGTTACGGCAGCCAGGGCTATTGGCCCGGACGGCAGTATTGAAACCTTTAAGAATGAGGAAATGCAATTTGGCTATCGCCGGAGTATATTTCAAAGCAACGGTTATATAATAATTTATGCTACTTTAAAACTGGCAACCGGTAACCGCAACGAAATTGAACAGCGTATGCTGGAATTTGCCCGCCGGCGGGAGGAAAAACAGCCTCTGGATAAACCAAGTGCGGGTAGCACTTTCAGACGTCCTCCGGGATTTTATGTGGGGCCTATGCTAGAAGAACTGGGGTTAAAGGGTTATCAGATAGGTGATGCCCAGGTATCCAGTAAACATGCTGGTTTTATTATTAATAATGGAAATGCTACTGCCCGGGATGTTCTTGAGTTAATTGCCTATATTCAGCAAAAAGCTAAAGAGCGTTTTGGAGTAGACCTGCAACCGGAAATCCGGGTAGTAGGGCAAGATTAAACTGGTGATATAAGATGAAAGTAGTCCTCAGTACATTAAATGCTAAATATATTCACTCTTCACTGGCTCTGGCTTATCTAGATAAGGCTTGTCATAGTGATAATTGGGAAATAGAAACCCATGAGTTTACTATTAATGATAAACTTGATCATATAATGACCCGCCTTTACCGCAGCCAACCGGATGTACTCTGTTTTTCCACCTATATCTGGAACATTGAGGAGACCTTATCCCTGTGTCAGGACTTCAAAAAGATATCCCCGCAATGCTTGATAATTCTAGGTGGTCCCGAAGCATCCTATGACGCTGCCACCGTTTTACAAGAGCACCCCGGTATAGACTATATTGTACGGGGAGAGGGCGAAATTACCCTGCGCCAATTACTGGGACAAATCCTCGAAGAGAAAAGTATAGATGAGATCAAGGGAATAACCTACTGCTACCAGGGACAGGTAAAGGAAAATCCCGACCAACCTTTAATTACCGACCTGGGCTCCCTTCCGTCTCCTTTTAAACGCGACTTTACCTCTTATAAAGACCGGGTGGTATATTACGAAAGCTCCCGTGGCTGCCCCTTTAACTGCTCTTATTGCCTTTCCTCCACTGCCCGGGGAGTACGTTTTTTCCCCATGGAAAGGGTAAAAGAGGAACTGGGACATTTACTTAAATATGACCTGCGAGAAATAAAACTGGTGGATCGCACCTTCAACTGCAACGAGAAACGGGCCCGGGAGATTATGCAGTTTATTGCCGAGCAGGGAAGCAGTACCAGGGTGCACCTGGAGATCTGCGCCGATTTGCTCTCAGATGAATTTATTGCATTTCTGGGTCAGCTGCCGGCTGATATTTTTAACTTTGAAATCGGAATACAATCTACCTGTCCAAAGGCACTGCAGGCCGTTCATCGGGTTAGCCACTGGGAAACCCTACGCCAGAATATTTTGCAACTGCGCTCATTTAATAATATCCACCTGCATCTGGACCTTATAGCCGGTCTCCCTTATGAAAGCTATGACCGCTTTCAGGATTCCTTCAATGATGTTTTCAGTTTACAGCCCCATATGTTGCAGCTTGGTTTTTTAAAACTATTAAAAGGCTCAGAAATATACCGGCAGCGCTATGAACACGGTTATCGTTTTCAGACTAACCCGCCTTATCAAGTTCTGGCCAACAACTATATTGTTTATGACGAAATCATTAAACTACAGCAGATAGAAGAGGTTTTAAACCGTTACTATAATAAAAATATAGTCCCGGTCACTATTGCATATGGTATTAATAAGGTTTACCAGGGTAATGCATTTGTCTTCTTTGAGGATTTCGCTCTTTACTGGGAAGAAAATGGGCTCTTCGGTCGAGGTCACCGCCGGGTAAATGAATATGACATTTTACTTAATTTTCTTAACTTTCGTTGGCCCGACCAGAAGAAGGAATGGAATGAATTAATTAAATATGATTTTTTATGTCAAAATTTACCCCACCCCTTCCCCCAAAACATTAAACGCCTTGAATCGGATGGACGAGATTTATTAAACACCCGTTTGCAAGACCAGGCATTTCTATCCTCTCTCCCAGGTGATTGGGCAGATTCCCGGTATAATATAAGGAAACACCTGCACCTGGAGTATTTTACTTTTAACCCTTTTTCCCTTACCTTTTCGAAGCAAGCTTTACCTTTGCTTTTTGTCTATCATCCGGTTAAGAAAAAGGCGGTGGGGGTTATTAATGAAGCAGGGGACAGACTTTCAGCAAACCCGTAAAATAACAACAGGCCAACTGAAAATATTTTGTCAAAGTTAATTGCATTATTAGCAAACTTGGGTTAAATTGGGGAGACAGGAATTGTATCAGTAACATCTTCATATGAATTTTTAAAGAGGAAATTGGGGTTAAGTTAAATGAATCATAGTTCTTTAATAGCCCGGGAAGGTTGGCCTTATATAGGTATATTAGTTTTATTAACCATCCCGGTGGCTTTATTTTCATATAACTGCTACTGGCTAATTCCATTGGGGCTAGCATTGTTTGCCGCCTACTTTTTTCGTAATCCTGAACGCAGTATACCTGTTGATGAAGGTCTTATATTGTCACCGGCAGATGGCAAAATAATGGAGATTAATACAGTATGGGAAGACCAGTACTTGAAGTCGTCTGCCATACAAGTGAGAATTTTTTTAAGTCTTTTAAATGTTCATGTAAATCGGGTTCCGTTCCCTGGACAAGTGGAATGGCTCTCCCGTTCCGGAAGTACCTATCTACCGGCTTATAAAAAAGAAGCAGGTACCAGTAATGTATCAAATTACATTGGCATCCATTCTAATAATGGAAAAATAATGGTTGTTCAAATTACCGGTTTAGTAGCCCGGAGACTGGTGTGTTGGCTTAAACCAGGGGACCAGGTTCAAAGCGGGGAGCGATTGGGCCTGATAAAATTTGGTTCCTGTACGGAATTGTATTTACCGATTAGTGCTGAAATACTGGTTCAACCCGGTGAAAAAGTTAGGGGAGGGGAAACCATCATTGGCCGGTTTAGTAACTAAAAGAGCTGCCAATTTTATTACCTTTTTAAATATTATATTTGGGTCCACAGCCATTCTCTATACTATTAATGGCAATTATAAACTGGCGGCCATACTTATTTTAGCAGCAGTGCTGATGGATGGATTAGATGGCAGGGTGGCGCGCAGGCTACATACCAGCTCCGATTTAGGCAGGGAATTGGATTCTTTATGTGATATTGTATCTTTTGGAGTAGCACCTGCAGTACTACTCTATTCACAAGTGCTAAGTAGCAATTATGGATTTCTTGGATTGGCGACATTCTTGATTTTTATCATTTGTGGCGCTTACCGTTTGGCGCGTTTTAATGTAATGAATATTAACGAGTATTTTCTAGGATTACCCATAACTATTGCTGGCGGTTTAGTGGCATTACTATCCCTGCTGGCAGCTTATCTGCACCCTCTAATAATACTGCTTCTTATGCTATTTTTAAGCCTGTTTATGATTAGTTCTATTCGCCTTCCTAAAATATAGTCTTCTTTTCATGTACCTTAGCAAACATTAGTCCTAGCACTATAGTCATAAATTGTAGGTAAAATGAAAAAATCCTACAAAACGTGCTAGATTCGACAATTAATGTCATTATCTCTAAAGGAAAAAATATTGTCCCTGGCTAATATAACAGGTATCAAGATAAGCTATCCTGGGGGTGGTATTTTTGGACCAGGTTATAAACATAGCGCCAGAGGACATTAAAGCACTTAAGCAGGAAATTAACCGCCTGGAGAATATTGTTGATTATTACAAGCAGCAAGAGCAAACAGCCTGGCGAAGTTGGACTACCCTGCGCCAGATTGCTGATTATGCACCCGCATTAATATACATTTTGCAGGGTAACTACTTTGTATATGTTAACTCCACCTTTGAAAACATAACGGGTTATTCTATAGACGAATGTCTGCATACAGAATTTTGGAATTTTATCCATCCTGATTATCGGGAGATGACCCGGAATAGAAATATGCTCAGGCTAAGAGGAGAATATGTACCTCCATATGAAACTAAGATTTTAACAAAAGATGGTACCTGGTATTGGGGATATTTATCATCTGATTTATTGCATCTGGACGGGCAACCAGCAGCTATAGGTATAATTCAAGATATCAGCGAACGTAAAAAAGCCGAAGAAGCACTGCTGGCTTCTGAGGCCAAGTTTGCCAAAACGTTTGCTGCCAGTCCTAATATTATGATTATTTCTACCTTTAACGGATTATATCTGGATGTTAATGAATGCTTCACTCTGGTAACCGATTATACCAGGTCAGAAGTTATAGGAAAAACGGCCAATGAATTAAATTTGTTGGTTGATCCTGAAGACCATATGTTGGTACAAAAATTGATTCTTATGAATGGTTCGATACGCAACCTGGAGATAAAGCTTAGAACTAAATTTGGTAAGGAACGAACGGTGTTGCTTTCCTCTGAGATAATAGAACTTGATGGAAAGCAATGTATTATAAACATTATGAACGATATTACCGAACACAAACGCATGTCTATCCAAATTGCCCGTTTAGCTCAATTAAACCTGGTAGGCGAAATTGCTGCTAGCATAGGTCACGAGATGAGAAATCCCATGACCAGTGTACGTGGTTTTTTGCAGATGTTTATGAATGATAGATCTTTAACACCATATCATGAGTACTTTAACCTGATGATTGAAGAACTGGATCGGGCCAATCAGATAATTAGTGAATTCCTATCTCTGGCCAAAAACAAAACGGTTAACCTGGAACCGAGTAACCTGAAGCTGATAATTGTGGCTTTGTCACCTTTAATAGCTGTCGATGCCATTAAGCAGGATAAGCACCTGGTTTTAGACCTGAAAGAAATTCCTGATTTACTTCTTGATGAAAAGGAAATTCGCCAGTTAATATTTAACCTGGTGCTAAACGGTCTGGAAGCTATGACTGCCGGTAAAACTATTACTATAAAGACCTATGCAAAAGGCGATGATGTTTTTCTGGAAGTTGCTGACCAGGGTAGTGGCATAAAGCCTGAAATCATGGATAAAATAGACACACCCTTCTTTACCACCAAAGAAAACGGAACCGGCCTGGGGTTGCCCGTGTGCCACAGCATTGCTATGCGCCACAATGCTAC
>CAZAZH010000009.1:13059-34641 GCA_964489585.1 uncultured Syntrophomonas sp. | reverse complement strand
TATATCACGGGGATACCCTGAAGGGCACACGCGGTCCTTTTGATATATTTTCATGCTTGTTTTGCTGTGTGCCCTTTAGGGTATGGCTCCCGGTCATGGGGGCTTAATAGGAAAAAAAGGAGGCTGGTACTATGAATAAAAAAACCGTAAGTATTCTGGCAGTGATTATACTGGCCATCTGCCTGATTAGCGGAGGTTGCTCAGTACCTTCGGAGAAGAGAGTGGATATAAACAGCTGGAAAGATTTACTTAGCCTATCACCGGAGAAATCCAAAACTCTACCCTCGGATGGGATAGAAAAGGGAGTAAAGCCAGACGAAATTCCTGAAGCGGGGCAGGAACTGATAGAAGTTGAGCTTTATTTTATTGGACCCGATGGTAAAAAACTGGTTATGGAAAAAAGAAGTATTGGCAAAACCCAAAGCATGGCCCGCAATACCCTGAAAGAACTAATAAAGGGACCGGCTGAACAAGAGAATTTATCGCCAATTCCCGAAGGTACCCGCTTACGCGATATTAACCTTAAGCCTGATGGCTTATGTATCGTAGATCTGAGTTCCCAGGCTCGTCAGGTTAGTGGCGCTGAGCAGGAGAAACTGATGGTTGATGCTATTGTTTATACCCTAAAACAATTCCCCACAGTAGAAGACGTAACTTTTATGATTGACGGTCAAAGAGTCGATAGTATGCTACAATAAGTCCGGGGACAGTCCCCGGACTTATTGTAAGAAGGGGTGTTATTGTTGGGTGATAATAGACCCATCGGTATATTTGATTCGGGAGTAGGGGGCCTAACCGTAGTTAGAGCCCTGTTGGAAAAGCTTCCTCAGGAAAGTTTTATTTATTTTGGTGATACAGCTCATGTACCCTATGGTAATAAAAGCGAACAAGAGCTTATGGGTTATGCTCATGAGATAATAAGTTTTTTACTAAACCAGGATGTTAAGGCCATAATAGTTGCCTGTGGTACTCATTCCTCCATCACCCTGCCCCGTATAGCAGGGCAATATGATATACCTTTGCTAGGGGTGGTAAAAGCTGCTGCCAGGTGCGCGGTTAAAACAACCCGTAATGGGAAAATAGGGATTGCTGCAACCCGGGCAACAGTAAACAGCCGGGCCTATACTGGCGAAATTCAGCGACTGGATGGTAGGCTTCAGGTTTATGAAACCGCCTGTCCTTCATTTGTCCCCCTGGTAGAGGAAGGAAAACTGGAGGAAGAAGAAACCCGGGAGGCGGTTAGCGAATACCTGCAGCCACTCCTGGATCAAGGTATTGACAGCCTGGTTCTGGGTTGTACCCATTATCCCTTTCTAAGCAAAGTCATAAACGAATTTACGGGAGAGGGAATTGAGCTGATAGACCCCTCCTGTAAAACAGTTGAACAGGTAATAGATATATTTTCTGGGCAGGATTTGTTTAGTCAGCAGAACCCGGCCGGTTTTAGAAAATTCTATGTCAGCGGTAATGATGAATCCTTCTATAATGTAGGTCGATCGCTGATAGGAGATACCATAAAAGAAGTCCATAAAGTAAAATTGTGAGAAGGAAGCACGGGGACGGTTCTTTTGCTTCCTTTAAAGGAAGCAAAAGAACCGTCCCCGTGCTTCCTTTCCCGCATTAAAGGATGGTAACATGAGAAAAATAGGATTTACCACCAGCATACCGGTAGAGATTATTATTGCTGCCGGGAAAACACCGCTGGACCTTAACAACATATTTATATCTGCCCCCAAACCTCAAGCTCTGGCCGAGATAGCTGAAGAGGCGGGATACCCGCGCACCACCTGTGGCTGGATAAAAGGTCTGTATGCTGTAGCCTTAAATGAAGATTTGGAAGCGCTAATTGCAGTAATGCAGGGGGATTGCAGTAATACCCAGGCTTTAATGGAGACCCTGCAGCTTAAAGGGAAAAACATTATCCCCTTTGCCTACCCCTTTGACCGTGACCCCGGGAGCCTGAAACTGCAGATAGATAAGTTAATGAAATATTTCCGGGTTGATTGGGAGCAGGTGGAGGAGGCCAGGGAATCACTAAAACCAGTACGTGCGCTATGTAATGAACTAGATACTATGACCTGGAGGGACAACCTGGTCAGCGGCGAGGAAAACCATTACTACCTGGTTTCATCCAGTGATTTTAACCGCAATCCCGCCCAATACCGGGATGAACTGCAAACATTCATTAAGAAGGCCTATACCCGGGATCCTTACCGGGATAAGGTGCGCCTGGCCTATATTGGGGTACCACCTATATTTACCGACCTCTACCAGGTGCTGGAGTCTTTGGGTGCTAGAGTAGTATATAACGAAGTACAGAGGCAATTTTCCATGCCCGAGACCAGTAATAATATAGTTGAACAATATATTAAATATACTTACCCCTATGGAGCCTTTGCCCGCCTGGAAGATATTCAGGTCGAAGTAGCTCACAGGAATATTGACGGAATCATACACTACACCCAATCCTTTTGTTATCGCCAGATTGAGGACTTAATATTTCGAGAAAAACTGGACCTACCCTTTTTAACCCTGGAAGGAGACCGGGCCGGTCGAGTTGATGCCCGCACCCGCATGCGGCTGGAAGCCTTTGTTAATATGTTAGCGTGTTGAGGGGATCACCCCTGGGGCGTATGCACTACGTTTATTTATTATTGGGAAAGGACAGGCTAATGATTGGTATAGATCTGGGGTCCAGAAATGTTAAAATTGTAAGATTTGCAGCAGGCAAAATTATCGAGAAGAAGATTTATGATACTATTAAGTTTTATCGCCATTATGGGAAGAATGTAAATAACCGGTTACAACTGGACTGGGAACGGCTAGAGATGCCCCGGGAAAACATTGTAGCTACTGGTTACGGGAAAATAACCATAGAATTAGAAGGTGCAGTGCAGATACCGGAAATTCAAGCTCACAGTATAGGAGCAGTATATCAGAGCAAACTTGCTGATTTTACCTTACTAGATATTGGAGGACAGGATACCAAGGTAATAAAAATTCGCCAATCCCGTCCGGTAGATTTTATGACTAATGACCGCTGTGCTGCCAATTCCGGGCGCTATATGGAAAATATGGCGGCTGTACTGGGAATCAGCCTGGAGGAATTAGCTTCTTACAGCGAAGACCCGGTAGAATTGAGCTCTACCTGCGCCATTTTCGGGGAAACCGAAATTATTGCTCGTATAGTAGAAGGGTATTCCTTGGAGCGACTGGCAGCCGGAGTTAACTATGCTCTGTATAAACGTTTTTCTACTATGTTGAACAAACTATATAGTGATATTATTATCATGTCTGGCGGAGGTTCCCTGAACCAGGCGTTAAAGGATATAATTGCAAGAGAAACTGGTTGCCAGGTAATGGAACTGGCCGAACCCCTTTTTAATGGAGCCCTGGGCTGCTGTGTGTATAGTAAGGTGTGAGGAGTAAGGCGTGAGGAGTAGGTAGTGGGGCATGTAGTAAGGCACGAGGTGTGAGATGTGAGCCACCACGAAGTGTAGGGGCGGACCCATGTGTCCGCCCGGCCGCAGTGATGGGTAAAGCACGATACTGTTGGGGTAACCCATGTATCTGCCCTATCTGGTTTCCTTATTCCCAACCCCTCACTCCTCACCCTAAACAAGTGACAACAAAACAGTTACCCCATTGCAATCTATATGAAACCTAATAACCTGGGACCACGAAACTATGAGGAGTGAAATTTAATGAGTAGACCTTCAGACAGATTAAATGACCAGATGAGACCGGTTCGAATCATACCAGGATTTCTGAAACACCCTGATGGTTCGGTTTTAATTGAAACTGGTGATACCAGGGTACTCTGTTCGGCCATGGTGGAGGAGCGGGTACCACCCTTCCTAAAAGGCAGTAACACTGGTTGGGTTACGGCTGAATATTCCCTGCTGCCGGCCTCAACCGGGACTAGAAGCCCTCGTGAAGCTGCCCGCGGTAAAATTAGCGGTAGAACTTCCGAAATACAAAGGCTTATCGGCAGATCCCTGAGGGCTGTAGTTGACCTGGATAAACTGGGCGAAAGAACCATATGGATTGATTGTGATGTCATCCAGGCCGACGGGGGCACCAGGACCGCATCAGTAACCGGAAGTTTCGTAGCCCTTTACCTGGCCTTAAAAAAACTTAAGGATAAGGGAACCATAGAGGATATACCCCTGAGAGACTATGTTGCCGCCATAAGTGTGGGCATAGTCGAAGGCATCCCGGTACTTGACCTGGAGTATGTTGAGGACTCCGCTGCTGATGTAGATATGAACGTGGTAATGACCGGCAGAGGCGATTTTGTGGAAATCCAGGGTACTGGTGAAAAAAGTGTTTTCAGCCGCCCGGACCTGGACGTTCTGCTGGGATTAGCCCAAAAAGGGATACAGGAACTAATTGCTCTGCAAAAGAATATCCTGGAGGAGCAGATTTAAATGGTAAAGTTACTGCTGGCCAGCCGCAACCAGCATAAAATAGAAGAGCTGCAACAGATGCTGGTCGGTTTGAATATTGAGGTAATCAGCCTGGATGATGTGGCTGATATGCCGGTAATTGAGGAAGATGGAAAGACCTTTAACGAAAATGCCAGCAAAAAAGCCCGCCTTACTGCCATGCATACCGGATTGATCTGTTTGGCCGATGATTCCGGTCTGGTAGTAGACGCTCTGGGAGGGCAGCCGGGTGTCTATTCGGCCCGGTTTGCCGGAGAAGATGCTGATGACCGGAAAAATAACCATAAACTGCTGCAGATGCTGCGAGGCCTTGAAGATGAAAAACGGCAAGCTCGTTTTATTTGCGTTATTGCTATCAGCGATCCCCAGGGTAAGGTCCAGACTGTGGAGGGAACATGTAAAGGCCAGATTAACTATGGAGAGCGGGGAACAGGGGGATTCGGCTATGATCCTCTCTTTATTCCCGAAGGCTATAGCCAAACTTTTGCTGAGCTTCCCCCCGAAGAGAAAAATCGAATCAGCCACCGCGGCCAGGCATTGCTAAAGGCCCGGAGTATATTGGAAAAGGTAACAGGGTGACAGGGGATACCTCGCCACTCAGCCCCATCTTTAAGCCAGGTTAAGGTATTTAGTTTTACTTCTGAGTGCTGGGGTACACGTAGTTTCCTGTTTCACCCTTGAACGGAGGCGGGAATTTTGCGGATTGCAGTAGCCGGAGATAGCCACGGCAAAATTGAAATGGTTGCCAGGTCCCTGCAAAAAGCTGAGCCGGATTACCTGCTTTTTACCGGAGATTTTTATAGTGACGGAAAAAAACTGGCACGCTGGTTGGATGTTGATTGGGTTGGAGTTATGGGAAACTGTGACTATGGCCAGAAAGGCAAGCAGGAAAGACAGGTTACCCTGGCGGGACGTACCTTTTATCTGATTCACGGTCACCAGTATGGAGTAAAAAGAAACCTGAATTCACTATTTTACAGGGGTCAGGAATTAGGGGTGAATTTGGTCCTGTTTGGTCACACCCATGTTCCCCTGTGTGAGAAAATTAGCGAAACATGGTTTATTAACCCTGGAAGCGCTTCCCTCCCGCGCTTTGGAGGTAACGGTAGTTATGCCCTGATTGACCTTGATGAAAATCATATAACCCCAAGAATCATAGAACTTTAAAAAATGTACAAGAGACAGCTTTCCCCCGTACAATCCGGGGAGAGCTGTCTATTTTAGTGTCTGCATGAGTCAACATGTTTAGGGAAAAATAGATTAAATTCATAAATTCTTGCTATATTAGAGCAAATTATTTTAATATACTAAATGGAGGATAGAAATGGAAAGCATATCAGCAGACGAACCCTAAATTATTTTTGGAATAGATTTAGCTGATATCATAATCGATGAAGTGGCCCGAGAAGTCGAAGAATTAAGGGCAAACTGGCTACCAGCCTTTTCTGTGATACCGAAATAAACGTTATTTACGATAAAATTGTGGGAGATGTGGAATTTGAATTTGCTCTGGAGAGAGGTGCTTATATTACCCCGGTTCCAGGGGGTGTTGGGGCGATAACGGTGGTTTACTTAATGAAAAAACACCCCTGGAAGTCCTGCGCTGGCAGATGAAGGAAAAGAACTAATCCATTATAATAGGAGAGACAAGGAGGGACAAAATGTCGTTAAAACAGACACCGTTATATGAAATGCACCAAAAATACGGTGGTAAAATTATTGATTTCGGGGGATGGGCGCTTCCGGTTCAATTTGCCGGAATTATTAAGGAGCACCATATGGTTCGGCAGAAAGCCGGTCTCTTTGACGTTTCCCATATGGGGGAAATTAGTATTAAGGGACCCCGAGCACTGGAATTTACCCGTTATCTGGTTACCAATGATGTAAAACAGCTTCAGGATAAGCAGATTATTTATGCCCTGATGTGTTATCCCGATGGCGGAGTAGTAGATGACCTGCTGGTCTATAAATTTTCTAATGATAACATTTTCCTGGTAGTTAATGCTGCCAATCTGGATAAAGATTTTGCCTGGATTAAAGAACATGCCTTTCCCGACGTGGAGGTGGAAAACCTGTCCGACCATTATGCCCAATTGGCGGTGCAGGGACCTGAAGCGGAAAGGATACTGCAAAAGATATCTGATACCGACCTGGGTAGTGTAAAATTTTTCTGGTTTAACCCGGAGATTAAAATCGGCGGGGTTGAGTGTATGGTTTCCAGGACCGGATATACCGGCGAAGATGGTTTTGAAATTTATGTTAGTCCGGATAAAGCTGCCTACCTCTGGGAAGAGATTCTGGAAGCCGGAGGAGAAGATATTGCCCCTATAGGTCTGGGAGCCCGGGATACACTGCGCTTTGAGGCTAAATTACCGCTTTATGGACAGGAACTGGATAAGGACATTACTCCCCTGGAGGCAGGGCTAGGTTATTTTGTAAAGTTACAAGATGATGATTTTATCGGTAAAGAAGCGCTGGTAAAACAAAAACAGCATAACCCGGGGCGCGTCCTGGTAGAGTTTGAAATGGTGGGTAAAGGCATACCCCGCTCCCATTATGAGGTGGAAAAAGACGGGGCCAATATTGGTTGGGTTACCACCGGTGCCCATGCGCCTACACTGAGCCGGGCTATTGGACTGGCTCTAATTAAACGTGAATTTAACCTGCCCGGAGAAGAAATCGATATAATAATTCGCAATAAAGCGGTTAAAGCTAGAATAGCCAAAGGAATTTTCTATAATAAAAATACCAAAAGCAAGTAAAACATTAAATGGAGGGGTACTTAATGAACATACCGAAAGACCTGCTGTACACCAGTGAACATGAATGGATTAGAGTTGATGGCGATCAGGTTTACCTGGGTATTACCGACTATGCTCAGCATCACCTGGGCGACATAGTTTTTGTGGAATTACCTGAACTGGACACCGAGGTTGTTTCCGGAGATTCGCTTGCAGTAGTAGAGTCGGTCAAGGCAGTTTCTTCAGTTTATAGTCCGGTTAGTGGTACCGTAGTGGAGAACAACGAAGAATTGGAAGACTCCCCGGAACTGCTTAATGAGGATCCCTATACCAACCATATAGCAGTTATTAGCGTAAGTAACCCGGATGAACTGGAGGCTCTCATGTCTCCCGCAGCTTATGAAGCTTTTTGTGCGGAACAGGAGTAGGGAGGAAACAAGATGAGATACACTCCCAATTCACCGAATGTGGTGGAGGAAATGCTTCGCAGTGCGGGATTCAGCAGTTTGGATGAGCTTTTTACTGATATTCCGGAAGCAATTAAACTAAAGCGGGAGCTCAATCTGGGAACCGGTCGCGGGGAAATGGAACTGAGCCGGGAAATGAAAGGACTGGCAGCCAAAAATTTTACCACCGAGGAGTACCCCTGTTTTCTGGGGGCGGGGGCTTATGACCACTATATACCTGCAGCCATAGACCAACTGCTTCTGCGTTCCGAGTTTTATACCGCTTATACCCCTTACCAGCCGGAAATAAGCCAGGGGATACTGCAGTCCATATTCGAATACCAGAGCATGATTTGCCTGCTGACCGGTATGGATGTGGCCAATGCCTCCATGTATGATGGTGGCAGCGCTCTGGCCGAAGCCTGTAACCTGGCCTGTAACAATGCTAAAGGAAAAAAAGTCCTGGTCCCGGATACGGTTCACCCGGAATACCAGCAGGTCTTAAAAACTTACGCAATTTCAGGCAAAATGGAGATAGTCACCGTACCTTCCGCCGGGGGAGTCTGTGACCTGGATAAAATGATTTCCCTGATAGATAAAGATACCGCCTGTGTAGTAATCCAACAGCCCAATTTCTTCGGCCACCTGGAAGAGGTGGAGAAACTGGCTGATGCTATACATGGGCAAAAAGGTTTCCTGGTTATGGCGGTTGACCCTATATCACTGGCTATTTTAAAACCACCGGCAGACCTGGGAGCAGATATTGCGGTAGGAGAGGGCCAGACGTTGGGTAACAGCCTGAGCTTTGGCGGACCTTACCTGGGCTTTTTTGCCGCCTCTAAAAAATTCCTGCGCAAATTACCCGGCCGCATCGTAGGCCAAACCACCGATACTGAAGGCAGACGGGCTTTTGTCTTAACCCTTCAAGCCCGGGAACAGCATATTCGCCGGGAAAAAGCCAGCTCCAATATTTGCTCTAATCAGGCCTTAAATGCTCTGGCAGCGACCATGTATTTAACCCTCATAGGCAGCACCGGCCTGCAGGCTATTGCTACCCGCTGCCACCAATCGGCAGTATATGCTGCTCAGGAACTACAGAAAGCCGGATTAAAGCTGAAATATCAACAGCCCTTCTTCCGTGAATTTGCCGTATTGCTGGACGACCCGGCCGGGGCTAATGATAGGCTTTTACAAAACGGTATAATCGGGGGCTACGAATTGCCGGATGCCATGCTGCTGGCCTTTACCGAGAAGAGGACCAGAGCGGAAATCGACCGACTGGTTGCGGTGTTAGGAGGTAGGGCATAATGAGTAAACTTATTTTTGAAAAAAACCTCAAGGGAAGCAATAACTTTACCATACCCCCGGCAGATATACCGGAGGTGGATATTAGAGCTACTATCCCTGCTTCTTTATTGCGGGAAGCTGCGCCGGCCCTGCCTGATATAAGTGAAGTTGAGGCGGTAAGACATTTTGTCGACCTTTCCCATAAAGCTTATGGAGTGGATAATGGCTTTTATCCCCTGGGTTCCTGTACTATGAAATACAGTCCCAAGATTAATGAATGGGCCGCCCGCCTGCCTGGATTTGCAAATATTCACCCTTACCAATCGGTAGAAACCGTACAGGGGGCTATGGAACTACTCTATAATATGCAAAACCTGTTGGCGGAAATTACCGGTATGGACGCTGTTACCCTGCAACCAGCAGCGGGAGCTCACGGCGAAATGACTGGAGTTATGGTAATTAAGGCCTATCACCAGCACCGTAATGACCACCACCGTACCAAAATGATGGTACCGGACTCTGCGCATGGTACTAATCCGGCTACGGCCAACGTGGTAGGTTTTGATGTAATAGAAGTTAAATCCAACAGCCGTGGGCTGGTAGACCTGGAAGACCTGAAGAGCAAAATGACTCCTGAAGTAGCCGGTTTGATGCTGACTAACCCTAACACCCTGGGATTATTCGAGGAAGAAATTCAGGAAATTGCGGCTGTGGTTCATGAAGCCGGCGGGTTGCTATACTATGATGGTGCCAACCTCAATGCAGTAATGGGCATATCCCGCCCGGGAGACATGGGCTTTGATGTGGTGCATCTTAATCTGCACAAAACCTTTTCCACCCCTCATGGCGGAGGTGGTCCCGGTTCCGGTCCGGTAGGGGTAAAATCCCACCTGGCTGATTACCTGCCGATTCCCCTGGTAATTAAAGAGGGCGATAAATATGTGTTCGACTACGACCGTCCCAAATCTATAGGTAAGGTAAAAAATTTCTACGGCAACTTTGGGGTAATAGTCAAGGCTTATGCCTATATTCTTGCCCTGGGGGCTGAGGGCATAAAAGATGCCGCCCAGCAGGCGGTACTCAATGCCAACTATTTGCGGCAGCATTTAAAAAAGGATTATTACATTCCCTTTGATCGCCTGTGCAAGCATGAATTTGTTGCTACTGCCAAAAACCAGATGGATGAAAACGGCGTAACTACCCTGGACATTGCCAAACGTTTAACCGATTATGGCTTCCACCCACCAACAGTTTATTTCCCCTTAATTGTGAAGGAAGCCCTGATGATAGAGCCTACTGAAACCGAGACCCGGGAAAGGTTGGATGATTTCCTGCAGGCTATGGCTGCTATAGCCGAAGAGGCCCGCAACCATCCCGAAATCGTCACCGCTGCCCCTAATAATGCAGTAATTACCAGGGTGGACGAAGTCACCGCCGCCCGTAACCCCATTGTAAAGTGGGAAGAGCAGTGAGGTGTAAGGGGCAGAGGTAGGACAGAGGGACGTTTCGATTGTCTTATCCAAACAAAGAAATAGTGCAACAGTAGGACAAACGAAACGTCCCCTTGTCCTACAAGAATTCAAAAATGTTGTAAACAGGAGACTAATAGAAAAATGAAAGATTTAGTTATTATTGGAGGAGGGCCGGGAGGCTACGTAGCAGCTATTCGCGCCCGGCAACTGGGTATGACGGTAACTTTGGTAGAGAAAGAGGCCGTTGGCGGCACTTGCCTTAACCATGGTTGCATACCCACCAAAGCCTATTACCGCAACGCCGAAATAATGCGAGACCTATCCCATGCAGAAGAGTTTGGCATTTCCATAGCCGGACTGAAATTTAGTATGCAGCAAGCCCGCGAGCGTAAGGAAAGGATAGTAAAAACCCTGGTTTCCGGGGTAGAAAAACTCCTGGCCGACTATGGTGTGGAAGTTATTAAAGGCAATGCCACCCTGCTAGACCATAATACTGTTGCTGTGGGACAAGGGGACAGGTCCCTTGTCCCATTTAAACAAAAAATTAAGGCGGCACGGATACTGCTGGCTACCGGTTCCACCTCAGCCTCCCTGCCCATTCCCGGTTTGGAACTGAATGGGGTAGTTGACAGTACCAGTTTACTGCAAATAAACGAAATGCCTTCTCGCCTGGTCATTATTGGCGGTGGGGTAATTGGTTTGGAATTTGCCTGCATTTTCAACTCCTTCGGCAGCCAGGTGATAGTTATAGAATATCTCCCTTCCATTCTGAATCAGTTAGACCGAGAAATAGGTAAACGCATGGGCGTTTTTTTAAAAAGACAGGGAATAACCGTACACAGCTCTACCGCTATAGAAAAGGTAGAACAAAACGGCAACGAACTGCTTTTGACCGCAAAAGGCAAGAAAGGCGACCTCAGTATTCCCGCTGACCTGGTTTTGGTTTCCGCGGGGCGCAGACCCTTAACCGCCGGCCTTAATCTGGAAACGCTGGGCATAGCCACTGATGACCACGGGTTTATCAAGGTTGATGAAAACTATGCTACTACCGTTCCGGGTATTTATGCCATTGGTGATGTCATAGGCGGTTTAATGCTGGCCCATGTGGCTTCCGAAGAAGGCATTACAGCAGTAGAGAAGATGGCAGGACTACATGGCCAGGTTAATTATAATGCTGTTCCCAGTTGTATCTTTACCTTCCCGGAAATTGCTACTGTAGGTATGAGTGAAGAAGAATGCACCAGCCAGGAGATAAAATACCGGGTGGGTAAATTTAACTTTGCCGCCAACGGTAAGGCTCTGACCCTGGGCGAAACTGACGGTCTGGTCAAGGTAATCGCCGATGAGGACGATGTTATTCGCGGTGTCCATATCATTGGCCCTCATGCCAGCGATTTAATTCTGGAAGGAACCATGCTGGTAAAAGAAGGGGTAAAGGTTTCAGACTTTATTGGTACCATTCACGCCCACCCCACCCTGGGAGAAGCCCTGATGGAGGCCATTCTCGACCTCAACGGCCAAGCCCTCCACCTCTCCCCCCGCAAACGCTAAGGGATGGGAAGCACGGGGACGGTTCTTTTGCTTCCTTTAAAGGAAGCAAAAGAACCGTCCCCGTGCTTCCCATCCCTTGTCACCGAAAAAATTGGAGTAGGGAGAAAAAATGCTGGAAATAATTAATCCATCCCATGACCCGTTTTTCAACCTGGCCCTGGAGGAATACCTTCTTGATAATCCTGAAATCAAGCAGGATATTTTCCTGCTGTGGCAAAATTGCCCGGTAGTAGTGGTGGGCAGAAACCAAAATACCATTGAAGAAATAAACCAGAGCTTTATCCGGGAAAAAGGCATAACGGTGGTGCGCCGCATATCAGGTGGCGGCGCCGTTTACCACGATATGGGCAATCTGAATTTCACCTTCATTGTAAACGATGCTCCTTCCCTTACCCTGGATTTTACCCGTTTCACTGCTCCGGTGATTAAAGCCGTGCAAACCATAGGGGTAAAAGCGGAAGACCAGGGGCGCAATGACATCAGCATAAAGGGCCGCAAATTTTCTGGTAATGCCCAGTGCCGTAGGCAGGGTCGGCTTATGCATCATGGCACCATCCTTTTTGACACTAACCTGGAGGATATGGAACAGGCCCTGACAGTTGACACGGCCAAGATAAGTTCAAAAGGGGTTAAGTCGGTTAGAAGCCGGGTAACCAATATAACCGAGCATATCTCCTCACCTGTTAGTATCGAAGAATTTCGGGATATTCTAAGAAACACCATAGATGAAAACAGGGAGTGCCGGGAAATTACTCCATCTGAACTGTCTGCCGTAGAATCTTTGCGGGACAATAAGTTTCGCCGCTGGGAATGGGTGTACGGGTTTTCCCCCCCGTTTAATATACGTAAATCCCAGCGTTTTGACTGGGGCAGCATTGATTTTCGTATCAAAGTAAAAAAAGGCCTTATAACCGATTGTAAAATCTACGGTGACTTCTTCGCCACCGGCGATATTAGTATAATTGAAGAGCAGCTTATAGGGGTACGCTACCGAGACCAGGACCTGCGCCAGGCCCTCGAGCGCATAAACCTGACCTCCTATTTTCCCCAGGCCTATATTAAAGATATAATGGGGTTAATATACGGGAAGCGGTAGCGGGTTAACAAAGGGACGGCAGATTACGTGGAAGTCTTGCTATAACTTTTGATCTCCTAAAATTAGTCCATTATTAGGGTGAAGTGCACTTAATATAAAATGAGCAATCTTAGGCCTGGGTGGAGGACCTTTGTAAGCAATTTGCCTTTTTTACATAGCCTAAAGGTTCTCCGGTGGGACACGGGACCTGTCCCCTTGTCCCACGCGAATATGTCCGGTGCCTGTCCCCGGACATATTTTATTTGAAAGGGGATGAAAATGTGAATATGCATGTTATAAAGGGTAATACCTGGGCGATAAATTTTCCCAGCGCCGTTGGCATATACGTCTTTCCCGATAATAGTTGTCTGCTCATAGATAGTGGTGCCAGTGCGGCTTTTGGCCGAAGAACGCTAAAAATTCTGGAAAACTGGGGTTTTCAGATCCGGGCTTTATTTAACACCCATGCTCATGCCGACCACTGCGGTGGCAACCGCTATTTACAAGAAACCACCGGTTGCGAAATATACGCATCCCCGATAGAGGCAGCATTTATGGAAAATCCGATACTAATACCTTATGGCCTTTTTTCAGCCAGTCCGGTACAAGCACTGAAAAACAAATACCTGATGCCGGAGGCTTCGCGGGTAGATTTTCGGATAGAAGACACCGAGTTATTTGTTAATAATGATTGCTTCAGGATACTGCCTCTGCCCGGCCATAGCCTGGGGCATACCGGAATCATTACCCCGGACGAAGTTCTATTTGCCGGTGACAGCCTGACTAGTATAGATATTTTAAAGGGATTTCCTTTTTTATATCTGGCTGATGTAGAGAAACATCTGGATACCTTAAATACCTTGAAAGGTCTTAATATAGAGCAGGTATTTTTGGCTCACGGTGGTTTGCAGGATAACCTCTTTGAGGTCATTGACTATAACTACCAAATTTTAATGAACTTGTTGGAATATATACTTGAAGTTATTGGCCAACCCCGGGAGCGCGAAGAAATAGTAGCCCTGGTGGTGGAAAAATTCAACCTGCCCTTAAACCGTAACCAGTTTGTTCTCATACTGGCCAGTCTGTCAGCCTGCCTCTCCTACCTCTGTAATACCAAACAAGCCAAAGTTTACACCGAAAACAACCGCCTACTGTTCAGGCGCTAACTTATCAACTGGGCAAGTGGAGACGGTTCTTGACTTGCCCCCAGGTGCTAACTTAAAAACTCAAGGTCCAGGCTTGTTCCTCCCCATCTTAAGACCCAGCTGTGAGAAAGCTGTGTCCAGGGATTGCCGGTCGGTTAGGACCGGAGCAAAAAGCTCTCCTAATTTTTGCAAACGGGGGAGAATAGTCTTTATGGTAAAATCAGACGGCTTGACATCATTTACTTCATCCCAGCATAAGGGGGCAGAAACGGTGGCGCCGTCACGAGGCCGAACGCTGTAGGCTGAACACAGGGTTTTGCCTTTTACGTTCTGCAGGTAATCGACATAGATTTTTGCCCCTCTTTTTCTAACCGTTCTTTCTATGGTGGCAATATCAGGCTGCATAGTACAAATAATTTCAGCTACACTGCGGCCAAAATCACGAATTTCCTCATAACTGTATTCATTTTCTACCGGCAAATAAACATGCAGCCCCTGCGAGCCAGAAGTTTTAATATAGCTGCGCAGTCCCAATTCATTCAGAACCCTTCGGGTTAAGAGGGCAATGGTTCTAACCTGCTCAAAACTATTTCCCGGTGAAGGATCAAGGTCAAAAACGGCAAAGTCCGGGTAATCAACCGAGCCAGCACAAGATAGCCAGGGATGCATCTCAATACAGGCTTGATTGGCCAACCAGACCAGGGTGGCGCTCTCCTCCACCAGAATAAAGTTGATGTCCCGCTTGGAGTCAGAGGAATAGTAAGTAAAAGTGTTTACCCATTCGGGAAGTGACGGCGGAGCATTTTTTTGATAGAAACTTTGCTTTTCTATTCCGTCCGGATAACGGGTAAAAACCATAGGACGCCCCCGCAGGTGAGGAAGAATGTAGGGGGCTACTTCCACATAATAATTAATTAATTCCCCTTTGGTATAGCCATCCTGAGGCCATAGCACTTTATCCAATCTGCTCAGGGCAAAACTGCGCCCCTCTATACTAACCGTATTACTAACCATGTCACATCTCCTAATAGTCAGAATGTTCAATATGTCCGGGGACAGTCCCCGAACTTATTCGGTCGGGGCAAGCTTGCCCCCAATAAGTTCGGGGACTGTCCCCGGACATATTCCCGGACATATTACCCCTCACCCTCCACGCTCTTTATAACCGGGGAGCGCAGGTGCATATTTTCAGTCCATTCGGCAAACTCCACTTCTACTACTAAATCAGGTTTAACAAAACAGGATTCTCGGGCTATTTTGGCTGGAAGAGATATAAAAGGTGCCTTACTACTTTGCAAACTGCTCAGTACAGAGTGAAGTTGCTTCCAGTCACTTTCACTAAGGCCGCTGCTAGCCCGACCTATATAGTGCAGGCTTTCTTCCTCGTACATACCCAGCAGCAAAGAATTAGCTATATTATTGCGCATAGTATATCCGCCTATTACACAAGTTTGCCGGCGCCGATTTTTAATTTTAAACCATTCCCGGTGCTTTTTACCGGCCAGATAGCGGCTAACTTTTCTTTTGGCCACAATACCTTCCAGATTGGCTCCCTGCACAGCTGTAAAAAGAGCGCTACCAGAAGGAAAATCCTCAATTATATGAATACCTTCCTGAGGAGTCAGCAACTCCTGCAGGCGTTGCTTCCTCTCCATCAGGGGAAGAGTTCTCAAGTCTTTATCCTCATCCCATAGCAGGTCAAAAACAACATAACTCACCGGTACCTCTTTAAGTAGCATGGCAATGCTCCTTTCCGAGCGGGCATTATCTCGCCGCATTACTTCCGGAAAACTCACCCGGGAATCCTTAAATGCCACTATCTCTCCGTCCAAAACTGCCTGCCTACCATTTAATAACGAGCTTAAAACCTGTAACTCCGGATATTGGGCAGTACGGTTATTAAGCCTTTTATTAATGGCCTCCACCCGGCTTTTTCCACTGTAGGCTAGCATACGTACCCCATCCCATTTAAGCTGGTAAATAAAATCCTCGCTATCAAAAACCTGCTCCCGTATTATCGGTTCCATAGGTAATATAAATTCCATACTTAACCTCCCATAGCCGGGACACGCGCAATTACGTAACCCCCCTCTTAACTCCTCACCCCCCACCCCTAACGCCTAACCCCTTACTCCTTACGCCTCACTCTCATCTATCCTAGCTTCCCGTTTTAGCTTTGCGCGTGCGTTTCTTTTTCCCCTCATCTTCAGTTTCATTCTGTTTCCGGCTCTCCTCCGCCAGCTTAACACTGGCCTGCAGGGCTTCCATCAGGTCAACTACTTTACCCTTATCGCTGACTGCCGGAGCACTTACCACTTCCTTACCAACTATTTTGGCCTCAATTAACTCCCGCAGGGCCTGGCGGTACTCATCGTGATATTTTCCCGGTTCAAAATCCACCGACAAATTATCAATAAGGCTGACGGCCATTTTAACCTCATTTTCATGCAGTTTATCAGCCTCCAAACCCGGGCTTAAACCGGCTGGAGAGCGAATTTCGTCAGGGTAGAAAATAGTTTCCATCAACAGCACCTTATCCTTTACCCGCAGTGCCGCCAGCGACTGTTTGGTGCGGATAATCACCCGGGCTATGGCCACCTTCTCCGTCTGGGTCATAGCCTCGATTAACAACGAATAGGCCTTCTCCCCACCCGGGGCAGCCTCCAGGTAATAACTCTTATCAAAATAAATAGGATCGACCTGCTGTAAATTAACAAAATCAAGGATATCGATAGTTTTGGTATTCTCCAGAGGGATGCGCTCCAAATCCGCCTCATTTATAACTACGTAATTGCCCTTCTGGTATTCATACCCCCGGACTATTTCCTCACTGTTTAACTCCCGGTCACAGCGGGGGCAATATTTACGGTACTGCACCGGCGACATACACTCCTGGTGCAGGTAGTTAAACTTAATATCCTTATTTTCCGTAGCTACGTACATCTTTACCGGTATATTTACCAGCCCAAAGCTAACTGCACCTTTCCAAAGCGTTCGCATCTCTACCACCTGCTTTTTACTCTTAGCTTTGCTCATTTTTAGGCTTTTATTCCCGTTATCTCCGGCTGTATACTTTTTGAAAGCCTTGATAAAAAGAGTATTTTAGGGTATATTTTAGCAGGGACTTGCTGTCTCTAATAAGCATCATAAAGGATGTTGCAAATGGGTAAATTACCTGATTACTTTGGTGTTTCAGCTTTTGGTATCAAAATGGGTGTTATAGTACCGGGGAGTGATGTGGTAGGGTTGGCCTATGAATCGCTGGCTAGATGCAATGAGGACGGTTTTCTTGACGACGGGGATACAATTTGTATAACCGAGTCAGTGGTAGCCAGGGCCCAAAATAATTATGTAACTGTTAGTGAAATATCTCAACAGGTGAGCAAAAAATTAAAACTGAAAGCAGATAGTAAAATCGGGGTAGTTTTTCCTATCCTAAGCCGGAACCGTTTTTCCCTTATTATGAAAGGTATTGCTGCAGCAGTTCCTCAGGGACATGTAGTAGTACAGCTTTCGCATCCTGCCGATGAGGTGGGTAATCAGATACTACCTGATGACTTTGCTCAAAAATTGGGTAAAACGAATGGTGAAGTTATCAGTCTGGAGGATATCGGGGAAAATCGATTTCGGCATCCCGTCACCGGGGTAGATTACATTGAGCTATACCAGAGTATCATCCAGGAACAATCCCGGGGTAGTACTATATTTTTAAGTAATGACCCCTTGCAAATTATGGATTATAACCTGGATGGAATTATAGTGGCAAATGTCCATAAACGCCAGACTATCCGAGAAAAACTGGTTGAGCGGGGGCAGAATGTTGTCACCCTGCAGGACTTGTGCAATGAAGGTTGCTCCTGGTCCGAATGGGGATTACTGGGAAGCAACATATCATCGGGGGATAAACTAAAACTGGCTCCTCGGGAGGCTGATTTAGTTGCCCAACAGTTACAGACTCGGGTAAAACAGGAATTGGGTAAAAATGTTGAGGTAATAGTCTACGGTGATGGAGCTTATCGTGACCCTTCTACCGGTATATATGAACTGGCTGATCCCCAACCTGCCTTTGGCCTGACCGCAGGATTGCGGGGTAAATACCGGGAAGGGGTTAAATACAAATACCTGGTAGATAAAATGCTGGATGAAGGTGTTAAACTGGAGGCCATAGAAGGCAAACTGGAAGAAACTAAGAACCAGAGTTTCGAACGCAATTCGGTGGAAACGGAAGGTACTACTCCGCGCAAAGCAGAGGACCTTATCGCCAGTCTGGCCGACCTGGTCAGCGGCTCAGCCGATGCCGGAACTCCTCTCATACTAGTTAAGGGGTTCCTGGGCAACTAATATATTGAGACCACTTGACACAGGGGGACGTTTTTGGTGTGTCATTTCAACGAAATGACACACCAAAAACGTCCCCCTGTGTCACTGACGCCCTATATTGACATATGTTCTTAACCCAAATACAATTTTAGATAAGGCATAGATAGGAGCGATAATAATGGCGAGGCAGCCCAAATGCAGGCATGTAGAATTTATTCCTGCGGTTACATCATTTAAACCAGCAGGCATTCCCCGTGTTTGTTTGGAGGAGGTAATACTGCTGGTGGAGGAAGCGGAGGCGATCCGCCTCAAGGATTACCTGGGCCTGGAGCAGGAAGAATGTGCCCAAAACATGAAAATTTCCCGCCCCACCTTTCAGCGTATACTGGTAGAAGGCCGGGCTAAAATTGCCGATGCCCTTGTAAACGGTAAATCTATTCGTATTGAAGGTGGCGACTATTGTTTGGGCGGCAAGCGTTGCCGGCGGCGGGAACTCACGGAGCAGAGGAGAGAAGGGTGTCCTTACCGGGATATGCTTCCTCAGGAATAGTGACATCCAATAACGTCCCCCTGTGTCACCCACCAGCAAAAAAAAGCAGGAGACCAGTTGTTCTCCTGCTTTTAATTTAAACTTATAATTTATCTATTATTAAGCCTATTTTACTTTCTGCCAGATAGCGGCAGCGCCGTGGCCATGGCCTATGCACATGGATTCTACGATGTATTCTACATCGGAGAAATCGGGATCAGCAAACAGCTGGGTGATGTCGCAAGCGATGCGAGCGCCGGTGCATGCCAGCGGATGGCCGATGGAAATACCGGAACCCCATACGTTTACGCGATCTTTCGGAAGTCCCAGGGTATCTCTGCAGTATACTGACTGAGAAGCAAAAGCTTCGTTAATTTCCCACAGGCCAATCTGATCCTTGGTCATACCAGCTCTCTTAAGAACCTTCGGGATAGCCAGAGCTGGGCCAACACCCATGATATCAGGTTCCAGACCGATAGCGGCAAAACCAATCATCTTCATTTTGGGTTTTAAGCCGAGAGCTTTGGCGCCTTCAGCAGTGGCCAGAACTACTCCGGCAGCAGCATCATTAATCTGGGAAGAGTTACCGGCAGTAACAGTTGCGGCTTCATCCTGCATGAAAACTGGAGCCATAGCACCCAGGCTCTCCATAGTGGTTTCGGGGCGTAAACCCTGGTCACGGGCTACTACTACTTCGGCCATTTCTTCGCCTTTTTCGGCAGCTTCCTTGGCCAGGTGTTCACTGGCAACATAGTCGACTCCGCGGCCGTGCGGGTTGGGATTGCTCTTGGTGGATTTGGCCGGTACTTTACACTGAACCGTAACGGTTACCGCGCCAGCTTTGTCCTTCTCCTGAGCAGCAGCACATTTGGCATGGGATTCCATAGCAAACTGATCCTGAGCTTCGCGGCTGATATTGAAGCGGCGAGCAACGATTTCAGCGGTGTAGCCCATATTAATAGCCATCAAATTCATATAGTTGCCCAGGTCGGGATGGAGAGTTGCACCGGCGCCCATAGGGATATGGCTCATGTGCTGAACACCACCGGCAATAACTACATCGCCGGCAAAACCAGTCATCATGGAAGAAATAGCAAACTGAATGGACTGTAAGCCGGAGGCACAGAAGCGGTCAACTGTACAAGCAGGAACATCATAGGAGCCATCGGAGAGAATCCAGGCCAGACGGCCGATGTTGAGGCCTTGTTCCATAAAGGCATTGGCGCAAGTTGCCCATACTACGTCATCAAGGATTTCAGCCTGTTTTGCTTTGTCTTCAAGGCCCGCTCTCTTTCTCAGTTCTTTGAAGACATAGGCAGAAAGCTCTTCTGCCCGAATATTGGTAAACCAGGACTGTTTGCCCGCACGAGCCACTGGGGTACGTGCAGCTTCTACTACAAATACTTCCTTCATTAAAAATCCCCCTTAAATATTTTATTATTTTTCTCTCTACACTGTCGGCTGAAAGCCGCCCACTCACACTTATATTTTACCAAATAGTGTGAACAAAAGAACAAATAATAATATTACAAAAACTATCAATGTTCAACAAAAAACAAGTCAGTTACAAGTGAAACTAACTGGCTTTGACCTGCTTAACCCAATAATTAGGAAACAAAAAGCGGGGAGAACGATTAAAGTCTTCTCGGGCGTTTCATCACGTCTCACTATTTTCCCTTTAATAACCTGCATTTTCGATTTGTTCTGGAAGGAAATAAGACCTAACTGTCGAAGGAATATATGGGTAAGGTGATGATTTATGGGAGAATATATCGTTTATGTAATACTTATCTTTATTCCCATCGGGGGTGCTATGGCCTATCTTCTTTATAAAGATGGCTTCCCGGGGAAATATATAAACAGCATAGTTTTTCTTTCCTTGCTTATTATTCTATCCTTTCCGATTAGTATGGAAAGATTAGGCGGATTAGCCTCCCTGATAATATATGTATTATTAGTAGTTACCTTCTGGTACATATTAAAAAGAAGGGTGCGCGATTTTGTTGTGCTTCCTTCCGAGTCAGCAACTGGGGAGCAGTTAATTAATAATTTAGTTGATAATAATACATCTATGGCGGTTGAACCTGCACCCGAGGTAGATTTGACACCTGCAATCATTGAAGCTGCACCCGAGTCGGATGTTATTTTCGAAGCGATTGAAGTTGTATCTGAGCCGGATGTTACTCCCGAAGCGATTGAAGTTGTACCGGAATTAACACCCGAAGAAGATGAAACTAAGCCTGTAGCGGATTTGACTCCCGAGATCACCTTGGAAGAGAAACAAGGGGAAGGGCATTCGTCGGAAACGGCTGCCAGCAGTGAAGATACGGAACCACCAAAGGATATTGATGTAGAGGCAGGGTTACTAATTCCAGAAACGGTTGAACCGGTCCTTATAGATGCCGGAACAGTTAAGTTTAACGAGGCAGAGGAGATGGATGAGGAAGACCCGGTGGACGGGGTAGACGAGGTGGATAAGATCGAAGAGGCAGATCAGGTAGGCGAGGTAGAAGAGATAGAAGAGATAGAAGAGATAGAAGAGATAGAAGAGATAGAAGAAATAGAAGA
>CAZAZH010000009.1:3879-12959 GCA_964489585.1 uncultured Syntrophomonas sp. | reverse complement strand
ATAGAAGAGATAGAAGAGATAGAAGAAATAGAAGAAATAGAAGAAATACCGGAAACACCATTAGGAAAACTAGATTCAACTGCTGTTCCGCCACTGGATAGCCTGGAACCGGAGACAACATCCCGGGTGTCCATAATAGACTTAATTAATAATGGATTTGACTGTCGCGATAGTAATAGAGAGGAGGCTGCCAGGTATTTCGAAGAGGCCTGGCAGGTAACTTCTGAATACGAGCTAAAACGTCTGTTAACTGCCGAATTAGTCGAAATATATAAGGAATGCGGTCGGTATAGTAAAGCCGGGACAATACTTGACAGCTTTATTGCGCTACCAGGTCATAAATCTGATATAATAAACGAAATTAACCATCAAATCGATTATATCAGCTTGCTGACAGCAGAGCTGGAACGACTGGGTATAAGCGATTTGCCAATATCCAGAGTACCAAGGTGGGTTCGCCTAAAAGTGGACGGAGAAATGAACCCTCCAGGAGTTTAGATGAAGGGAGATTAAAAAATGAAAAAGAGCCAGGAAATTATTGGTCTACCTGTCTTTTCCATTGTGGACGGAAAAAAGATTGGACAGGTTAAAGACCTGGTAATTAATCCTGAGGAGGGCAAACTTGATTTCATTCTGGTCAGCAATGGCAGCTGGTATGTGGGGGCCAGAGTCTTACCCTATAAAGCAGTAATGGGCATAGGCGAACATGCCGTCACCACTGAAAGTCAAAACCTGTTATCTAACATTGGCGATAATTCCAGTGCCAGTACCTTACTACAGCGCAATGTCGAGATAAAAGGCAACCGGGTATTAACTAATAAGGGCAACCTGATTGGGGTTATTAGCGAATACGAGGTTGATGAAAACACGGGTAAGATAGTTCGCCTGGAATACAAAACGGCCCGCGACGAATCCAAAACCGATATTGTGGAAGCGGCCGATGTATTGACCTATGGAGCTGATGTAATTGTGGTACGGGAAAATCAAACCGGCACCGACCCGGGTGGTTTACCGCAGGCTGAAGGTATTACTTCCATGCCTTCTGATGGGGAACGTGATGGAGCGGCTTTATTTAAAGCGCGGCAAAAACAGTTCCTGCTCGGCAAAAAGCTGGTTCAGGATGTAAAAGATGCTTCCGGTAATATTCTAATTGCAGAGGGTACCCTGGTAACCGAAGAGATTATAAATCTGGCTGAAGAGAACAATCGGTTTACGGAACTTTCTCAGTGTGCCAAGTAGTTAAACAGCAGGTGTAATAAGATGACGGACTCCAAAAAGATGATTATCCGGATAATATTGCTGATGACAGTTGCAGTAATATTAACCTTATGGCTGGCTTCGCTAGCTTTAGCTAAAAGGGACGCCGTCATTTATCCTTCTAACATTTTAGTAGGTGGGGTAAGTCTGGCTGGGTTAGGCCATGACGAAGCTGCTGAATTGCTAGCAGAGCAATTGCCAACCAGTTACGGCAGCCAGCTATTATTGCAATTACCTTCCCGGCAATTGTACATACCATTTAACGAGGTTGGTATTGCCTATGATATTCCCGCCACTCTTACCGGGATAGATGTTTCCCGGCATCCGAAAGGCATTGGGGTTTTTAAGCATAGCATTGTCCGCGGTAATATTATCAACACAGCCCCGACAATAAACTGGAACCGAACTTTAATGGAGGAAAAACTATTCCAACTGAAGATTGACTACGACCAACCTGCCATTAATGCCCGCATTTTATACAGCAACGATTATCTGGAATACATCGGGCATAAAACCGGATATGCCATTGATATACATGCCAGTCTGAAAGAGATTGAAAATTACCTGCAAAAAGGCTCACTGGGGCCTGTTCCGCTCATTTCCAGCGAGATTCATCCCCGGGTTAAGATTGAAGACATAAAAGAAGTAAAGGACATGCTTGGAATCAGTATGGGTAGAATAAACCGACCTACAGCAGATCTGGAGCCTTTAGTAAAAGATCTCAACGGTTTCATTATTATGCCTGCCGATAATTTTTCTTTAGCTCAAATTATAACCGTCAAATCGATGTTATTCACCGACAGCAGCCTGACTTTGGTAAACGACACTCTATATCGGGCCTTATCTCAGGCTGGCCTAAAGTATATAGACCAGCAGGCCGGTTTTTTCAATAACCTGGAGCACCCGGTATTAATAACTGTCCTGGTAGAAGGAAATAACCTTATTATAAAGATATTTGGCTGCCAGACTGAAAAGGGCAAGGAAATACTTTTTATTACCGAAAAGAAAGAGATACCTCCACAGATACAGGTGAAAATAAACAAAAAACTATCGCCGCAGCAGCGAATAGTTCTACAGGAGGGGCAGAGCGGATATATAAATCGCAGTTATCGGGTAGTTAAAATAAAGGGCAAAGAAACCGAAAAAACACTTTTATCGGAGGAGCTTACTCCTGGACGGGATACAGTAATTGCGGTAGGGCCAGGAACAATCAAAAAATAGAGTGACACAAGCAAACAAGGGGACGGTTCTCTTGTTTGTACAGCAGATACAGGGGTACATTTTTCCTGTGCCATTCCTGGGTTAAATATAAAGAGGGATTTTTCTTGACCTTTATGTTATAATTACCATGATTTTTAACAAGCTATCAGGAGGAATAATAATGGATGATTTAGCCAAACAGGTAAAACACGAGATGCTTAGAACCTTAATCTGGGTTATTATTGCTTTGGGTGCAGCTATCGCCACAGTGTATTTAGCCTGGTAAGCGGTCGCTGTAAGAAAACAATGACAGAGGGGTGTAGTTATGGCAGTTATCGATTTAAACGCAAATAATTGGGAAGAAGAGGTAACAAAGTCAGAACTTCCGGTTCTGGTTGATTTTTGGGCCCCCTGGTGCGGCCCCTGTAAAATGGTAGGACCGCTGGTGGAAACACTGGCAGCCGAAAATGCAGGAAAAATAAATGTTGGTAAATTAAACGTTGATGAAAATAAAAGCATTGCGGTTCAGTATGGTATACGCGGTATTCCCACCCTGGCCTTTTTCCAGGATGGTAAAGAAGTAAAACGTATAGTAGGAGCTCAGGGCAAGGAACAACTACAGAAAGCCATTAACGAAGTCATAGGCTAAGTGGGACAAGGGGACAGGTCCCGTGTCCCAGTCATTGGGTGTTAAGGGGATGGTCCTTTTAATACGATCCTTGGTAAGGATACGGATTTATAAGGATTTACGAGGATTCTTTTTGAAATAAATCGTACCCTATCCGCTATTTTCATCAGTGGTTGCGTGTGCCTAGCAGACATGAAGGGTTAATTAGAAAATGGGACAAGACAGGTTTACTGTCCTAATCATTGCAAGCTAGCCATTCCTAATCAAGACGGGGATGGCTTATTTTTTTTAATACCGGCCATAATAGCTTTAATCTTCCTCTCGTAGCCATTATCTCCAACATGATAAAAGCTGCTACCCTCTAATTCATCGGGAAGATACTTTTGTTCCACATAGCCGCCATAATTGTGAGGATATTTATAACCTTTGCCTTTGCCCAGCAGGCCCGCTTTGGCATGAGAAGTATCAGCTATGGCGGGAGGCACCACTATTTTTTGGCTGCTTCGTACTGCGGATATAGCCTTATCAATAGCCACTTTACTGCTGTTGCTTTTAGGAGCAGTGGCCAGGTAAATAGTAGCTTCAGCCAGGGGAATACGGGCTTCCGGCATACCTACAAACTCCAGCGCCCGGGCGGCAGCTACCGCCAGGGTCAGACCATAAGGGTCAGCCAGGCCAATATCTTCAGCGGCATGTACAATCAGCCTGCGGGCAATAAACTTTGGGTCTTCGCCCCCCTCAATCATAACCGCCAACCAGAACAGAGCAGCATCAGGGTCAGAACCGCGTATGCTTTTAATAAAAGCCGATATCGTATCATAATGATAATCCCCGGTTTTATCATACTTAAGCAGGGGGCGGCCGCTAATCTTTTGCAATAGCGCAACATCAATATGCAAGCCCTTTTCCGGGTCAGCATAAGAATTAACCGCCGCTTCCACAATATTTAAAGCCATGCGGGCATCCCCTTTGACCAGTTCAGTTACAAATTGCACCGCATCCTGGTCAATGCTAATATTCAAACTGCCCAGTCCCCGTTCCTTATCATGCAGGGCCTCAACAATAATCTGGTTGAGAGCCTTTTCATCCAGAGCCTCCAGTATATACAGGCGCATTCGCGAAAGCAGGGCATTATTAAGCTCATATAAAGGATTTTCAGTGGTGGCCCCGATTAAAATAAAAGTGCCATTTTCTACGAAAGGAAGCAATACATCCTGCTGGCTCTTATTAAAACGGTGAATTTCATCAACAAATACCACAGTACGTTGCTGGTAAAACTTTAACCGCTGTTCGGCATCAGCAGCAATTTTTTTAATATCCCCAACTCCACCGGTAACTGCCTGCAGAATTTCAAAATGAGAGTTGGTCATACCCGCAATTATCCGCGCAATACTCGTTTTTCCTGTTCCCGGAGGGCCAAACAGGACAAAAGAGTGAAGCTCATCCTTTTCGATAGCCTTCCGCAAAACTGATCCCGCACCCACAATATGCTCCTGCCCCCGTACCTCATCCAGACTACGCGGCCGCATTCGGTAAGCCAACGGAGCATTCTCCCGTTTCATCTTATTTACCTGCAAATCAAATAGATCCATCCACCCGTTCTCCTTCTGACGTAATTATAGAATAACCTGCCCCCATATGGGAAGCAAGGGGACGGAAGCAAGGGGACGGTTCTTTTGCTTCCATTAATGGAAGCAAAAGAACCGTCCCCTTGCTTCCTATCGTCCCCTGCGCCTTGAAAGCATAGAAGAAGATGGAGGAGGGAGATGGGTGGCAGACTACGGTAATGGAACTTGAAGTTCCCTATGGTTTGGTGTTATATATATTGGGAAAAGATAAATACGAAAATAGATGCTGATAACAAAGCTGTCTTTATTTTATTGTTTTTTAATTCATAATAAATCTGCGTTGCTCTGCGTCTAATTATTAAGGAGATGGACCATTGAAGGTAGCTGTCCTCATGAGCGGTGGGGTTGATAGTACCGTAGCCGCTCTTTTACTAAAAGAACAGGGTCATGAAGTCACCGGCCTGACCATGATTAATTGGAACTCCGAGGTAGCAACCCAGGCCGCTGATGTTGCTGTAGCTTTGGATATTCCCCATATAGTAGTTAATTTGCAAAAACAATTTCAGGAAAAGATAATAGACCATTTTACTGCGGTTTATGAGCAGGCTCGAACTCCTAATCCCTGTGTAATCTGCAACCGCTTAATAAAATTCGGTAGTCTGCTGGATTATGCCCTGGATTTGGGATTTGATATGGTAGCTACCGGGCATTACGCACGTATTGAGTATGATGCCACCAGGAACCGTTACCTGCTGAAGAAAGGGAGAGATTTATCGAAAGACCAGAGCTATTTCCTCTACGGTCTTAATCAAAAACAACTTGAACATACCATCTTTCCGCTGGGGGAATTGACCAAGCACGAGATAAGAAACCTGGCTAGAGAAAGAAATCTAGAAGTTGCAAAAAGTAAAGACAGCCAGGAAATTTGTTTTATTCCCGGGGACTATCGCGATTTTCTTCAGGGAAAACTGCAGTATAAGCCTGGTCAGGTAGTAGATTTGCAGGGAAACATCCTGGGAGAGCATCGAGGATTACCGTTTTATACGGTTGGACAGAGGAAAGGATTAGGTATAAGCGGTGGCCGCCCCCTCTATGTAGTAGCTCTTGACTCTGAAAATAACCGCCTGATACTTGATGAACCCCAACATCTATACAAAAGCAGCCTGATTGCAGTTGATAACAACTTCATTTATTATGAAAAACTGGACAACCCGCTGCGGATAGAAGCCCGCATCCGCTACCGGGCATCTAATGCCCCGGCCTCGCTCACCCCGCAAGGGGATAAAATATTACTGCAATTTGATAATCCTCAGCGCGCCATTACCCCCGGACAATCAGTAGTCTACTACCTGGGCGACTACGTCCTCGGCGGCGGCACCATCCAAGAATAGGTACCAGGCACTCGCCTCTCAATTACACTGCAATATGTCCGGGGCCAGTCCCCGAACTTATTGCCATATAGACTTCTTGGCTTATTGTGCACCTTCCACCATCCCATCTCCCCATCTCTATCTTTCCATCTTCCCGTCCTCAGCTTTCCACTGCCAACTTCCAACTTGCGACATCCTACATCCTATTTCCTACTCCCACCTTACATTTCCAACTTCCAACATCCATTCCCATATGCATTTTTATTTTTTGCAGGGAAACAATATTGATATGAAGATAAGAAATTTAAAGAACCTGCCGGTGTTTGACCGGGATAGTGCTCAGGTTATTGGCCGGGTAGAAAAGGCGGTAGTGGGGGATGATTTCCGGCTGGCTTATCTGGTCATTGAAAGGGTGGAAGGCGGACCGGGTATGGTAGTACGCCAAGATGTAGAAATTGGTGAAGAAGCAGTTACCATTAACACTACTGCCAGTATTAAATCTTATGTTGCCGGGGAAGAATCATCAATATATCTGAAAAAAATCGGTGACACTGTTTTTGACCAGGAGGGCAAAGAACTGGGTGCAGTAAGTGATTTTATCCTTTCCCGCGACAGTATGAAGGTCTGGGGAGTAGAAATATCCTCAGGCGCCATCAAGGATATACTACAGGGACGAGAAGGAGTTCCCCTGGAACAAATAAACTGGAGAACTCCGGAAAATGCGGTGTTGTCTGATGAAGGGAGCAATGATGATGATTATCAGGTGTCCGGTGTGTAACGGCTTGCAGATTGGCAAGGTGGGTAATGAGCAGTATTATTGCTGGAACTGTTTCATGGAATTTAATTTTAACAAAGGCCGGCTAAACCTCTACGAAGTTGCTGAGGACGGCACCTTAGTCTCCATGGACAAATCCTCGGAATTGTTATAAGTGGGACCAGGGGACAGGGACAAGGGGACAGGTCCCATGTCCCAGAGTAAGAAGTAAAGGGCGGAGAGCTGGGGGAAGGAGTAACGCAAGAGTAGATACCGGGAGGGAGTAGTTAGTCGAGGTCAATATACCAGACAAAATATATCAAAAGGACCGTCCCCTTGATATATAAGCGTTCCTTTATGATATATGAAGGGAGGTGAGTTAGATGCGGGCGTATAGTTTTATTATTGGGGCTTTAGTTGGAGGGGCTGCCACTTATTACTACCTGAATCGTGAAAGTGACATTAAACGTACCAGCTATCAGGTTAAGGCCAGATATAACAAGGCCAAAGACATGGTTAACGATGTGGCCGATGACCTGGGCGACATCATCGGAAAGCAGGAATCTTAATGCAGGTAAATTCCCGCAAAATATCTCATTATATAATCTTTTTCCTGGCAGTCATTATCAGCATCTACTTTCTCTATCTGGTCAGGGAAGTGTTGCTAACCTTCTTTCTGGGTGCTCTCCTGGCATACCTCCTCTTTCGCCCGGTATCCTATATCGAAAAAAAAGGCCTGAAAAGAATATGGGCCATTGTCCTGCTTTACCTGGGAGTAGCCGCTATCCTGGCCGTTATATTGGCCCTGGCTATTCCCGGTCTGGTAAGGGAACTCAACGGTTTGGCCAAATTATATCCCCACTATGCCCAGCAGGCCCAGGAAATGGCGGGAAGGATTGACCAGATGCAGGCCCCAGAACAGCTAAACCAGGTAATTAACAAAAACCTGGGAAAACTGGAATCGTATATATATCAGGTTTTAAACGGCTTTTTAAGCGGTTTCTACAATTTCCTGGGCAAAATATTGGCCCTGATTTTCTCTCCCATTCTGGCCTTCTATATTATGCATGATTGGGAAAAAATCCGCGATGCCTTCTTAAACCTCTTTTCTCCCCGGGCTCGCAATGAGCTTACCATGATAAGCCGGCAAATCGACAATGTACTAATCGAGTTCATCAAAGGCCACCTGATGGTAGCTACTTTTGTAGGTACCGGGATAGGCATATCTGCCGCCTTGATTGGGGTTAAGTTTCCTCTGCTTATAGGCATCTTATCTGGAGTAACTAATCTGGTCCCTTACTTTGGCCCCATTCTGGGCGGTATCCCGGCTATTGCCCTGGCAGCTTCGGAATCCCTGCGCCTGGCCCTGTATATGACCATAGCCATAGTGGTAATCCAGCAGCTGGAGAGCAATCTCATTACCCCTAAAATAATTGGTGACAAACTGGGCCTGCACCCGCTGGTAATAGTCTTTGCCCTGCTGGCCGGGGGAAAACTGCTGGGCATCTGGGGTATGCTTTTTGCCGTGCCCGTTACCGCCATTTTAAAGATTATTGTCGGATGGAGTTATTTAAAACTGGTGGAATGACGAAGCAGCGTATAAGAGCTTTATTGACAGAGCACCTTTTATGCAAGAAAATAGATAAGAGTATTTAAAGGGAAAGAGGAGGCCAGGTCGTGTGGACAAGCGATAAAATCAGGAGCACCTTTTTAAAATATTTTGCCGACAGGAATCATGCCGTAGTGGAGAGTTCCTCTCTGGTACCAATAAATGACCCTACCCTGCTATTTACCAATGCGGGCATGAACCAGTTTAAGGATGTTTTTCTGGGTATTGACCGGCGTAATTACAACCGGGCGACTACTTCTCAGAAATGTGTACGCGCCGGTGGTAAGCATAACGATTTAGATACAGTAGGCCGGACTGCCCGCCATCATACCTTTTTTGAAATGCTGGGTAATTTCTCCTTTGGCGATTACTTCAAACGTGATGCCATCCACTACGCCTGGGAATTCTTGACCGAAGTGGTTGGGCTGCCCAAAAGCAAGTTATGGGTTACTGTCTACCTGGACGATGACGAAGCCCTTGAGCTGTGGCAGGAAACTACCGATGTAAATCCCCACCGCATCCTTAAGATGGATGAAAAAGATAATTTCTGGAGTATGGGTGATACCGGCCCCTGTGGCCCCTGCAGTGAAGTTCACTATGACCGGGGAGCCGAATATGCCTGTGGTCCGGACTGTGCCCTGGGGGTTTGTGATTGTGACCGCTGGTTGGAGGTCTGGAACCTGGTTTTCATGCA
>CAZAZH010000009.1:0-3779 GCA_964489585.1 uncultured Syntrophomonas sp. | reverse complement strand
CAGTTTTACAGGCCCTAATTATGGACGGTAAACTACATAAGACCGCCACTGACCAAGAAGTTTTGCTGGTAACCGCCACCACCCCCTTCTATGCCGAAAGCGGGGGACAGGTAGCTGACAGCGGCACTATTATAGGGAAATCCGGTAAAATGCAGGTTAAGAATGTTCAAAAAGTTTCTTCCTGGATTATCCACCAGGGTGTTCTGGAGGGTACTTTTAAAGTGGGTGAAAAACTACAACTGGAAGTAAACCAGGAGCAAAGAACAGCAACTGCCCGCAATCATACCGCTACCCACCTGTTGCACCGGGCCCTGCGTCAGGTGCTGGGTGAACATGCCCAGCAGAAAGGCTCACTGGTAGAGCCTTCCCGTTTACGTTTTGACTTTTCCCACCTGGCTTCCCTGGATGAAGCCCAGTTAAAAGACATAGAAAACATCGTCAACCAGGCTATCTGGAGTATGTACCAGGTTAACACCACGGTAACCGATATCACCCAGGCCCGGGAAATGGGGGCTATTGCCCTTTTTGGGGAGAAATACGGGGATGAAGTTCGGGTGGTACAGGTACAGGACTTCAGCCAGGAACTATGTGGTGGTACCCATGTTAAAAACACCGGGCACATAGGATTATTTAAGATACTGAGCGAAGGTAGTATAGGTTCTGGTTTGCGCCGCATTGAAGCTCTTACCGGCAGCTATGCCCTGTCTTACCTGAACCAGGCCGAGTCTGAGCTAAAGTCTATAGCTGCAGCATTGAGAACCGCTCCCGCAGATTTAAGCCATAAGGTAGAAAGCCTGAATCACAGTTTAAAAGAGAAAGATAAAGAAATAGAAAATCTCCACGGCCGTTTATCCCGTGCCGCCAGCGGTAATTTACTGGAAAAAGCCTATCAAATCAACGGAGTTCAGATTTTGGTTGAAAGGCTCACAGGGGTTGACCCGAATTCCCTGCGTCAGAACGCAGAAATGCTGCGGGATAAGCTGGGAACTTCAGTGGTAATGCTGGCGTCGGTAATAGAAGATAAGGTTTCCCTGGTCTGTTTCGTCAGCAAAGACCTTACTGCCAAAGGAGTTCATGCCGGCAAAATAGTTGGTGCCGCTGCCAAAGCTGCCGGTGGCGGGGGTGGAGGACGCCCCGACATGGCCCAGGCCGGAGCTCGGGATGCCTCTAAAATAGAGGAAGCTTTGGACGTGGCTCGCCAGATGATAGAAAAAAGCTTTTCATAGTGTCCAGAAACTAGTAATATCATAAGTAGAGTAACCTGAATAGGGAGGTGTTCACATGCCTCAGTTTGGTAATACGGTTAGCTTTGAAAAGGAACGTGATGATACCAGCAAAGTGCGGGCCGTTTTAAAGGAAGTTTATGCAGCCCTGGAGGAGAAAGGCTATAACCCCATCAACCAGTTGGTAGGATATATGATTTCCGGGGATCCAGCATACATAACCGGTCATAATAATGCCCGTAACATAATTTGCAAGGTAGATCGAGACGAAATCCTGGAAATACTTTTAAAAAACTACCTGCAGGAATAACATTTAAACCCCATGCCACAGCATGGGGTTACTTTTACCAGTTTAAGGAGTCAATTTTATGAGAATAATGGGTTTAGATGTGGGTGAAAAAAGGATTGGCATCGCCATCAGCGATCCCATGGGTTGGACTGCCCAGGGCCACTCGGTTTTGCAGCGCAGCCGGTTAGACGATGATATAAAAAATATCGGCCGGCTATGCCAGGAATATGAGGTAGACAAAATAGTGGTAGGTTTGCCCCTTAACATGGATGGCAGCATTGGCCCCAAAGCCTTGGAGGTACAGGAATTTGCTCAAGTATTAGAAAAAGACCTGGGTATTAATATTGCCTATTGGGATGAACGCCTTACCACCAAAAGCGCTGAGCGAGTTTTATTAGAGGCCGACTTATCCCGCCGCCGCCGCAAACAGGTCATAGATAAAATGGCTGCTGTGCATATTCTCCAGGCTTACCTGGACCACCAGGATTCAGTTTCCAGACGAGTTTGACAAGGGCAGGGACAAACATTAGAATAACTTTAGTTTTATAGAAAGAGGTGGAAAAATGAGCAACGAAGAAGAACTTTTTGACGATGAATTTTGCATACTAGTGCTGGTTGACGATGAAGGAGAGGAGCATGAATTTCAGCTCCTGGCTGAGCTAGAAATAGAGGATGATGTCTACCGGGTACTTATGCCCTTGGCCGAAGAAGAGGAAGAAGACGAAGAAGAAGATTTTGTCGTTATATTAAAGGTAATCTATGATGATGAGGGTAACGAACTGCTGAGCGAAATCGAAGATGATGAAGAACTGGATATGGTAGTTGAAGCCTGGCAAGAACTAGAGGATAGTTTGGAAATATAAATTTTTACACATAAGGGCCGCAAGGCTCTTTTTTTATTCGTCAAAATAACGACAATAAGATAAAATGAATAAGGTTAAAGAATTGCTGCTATATATTTAGAAAGGGAAGCAAGGAAGCAAGGGGACGGTTCTTTTGCTTCCAAATCGTGTTGTGGACGGAAGCAAGGGGACGGTTCTTTTGCTTCCAAATAGTAAAACGTGTTGAGGGGATACCCTAAAGGGCACATGCGATCCTTTTAACACGGTTTTAAAATATTATTGGGGGCAGGAGTTTTGGTTCAAATTAAATGGAAATCAATGATAATTTATATATTGATTACTCTCCTGGGTATTAACGCTGCCTTGATAATTTATTTCTATCAAATCTTTTATAAATCTGACCATTTCCTCCCAGGTGTACAAATTGCTTCGGTAAGCGTAAGCGGCTATGACCAGGATGGTGCCACCAATTTGCTGGCAGCAGAGTTAAACTATCTATCTGATACAGCGCTGTCTTTTCATTATGGGGATTATAGCTATGCTACCAGGTTGGGGGAACTGGCAAAGCTGCCTGACCCCAGAGGTGTCGTACATGACATTTGGGAGCAGGAAAAAAATCGCAGCCTGATTTCCAAGATATTAAATTTGGATGGGTCCAAAACCATAGAATACCCGCTTAAGATTACATATGACGAGAAAAAACTTAATAATATGAGCAGCTTATGGCAGGAGAATTTAGCATCAGAGTTTGTAAATGCCCGCCTGGAGCTTGACCCGGAAGAGGGCTTGATAGTATTACCTTCGAAAAAAGGAACCAAAGTTGACGTAGCATCCACCCTGGCAATGCTCCCCGGAGAATGGCAACAGTCCGAAAAACTGCTCATAGACATGGTCGTTAACGAGGAGAATCCCCGGATAAGCGAGAGCGACTTAACAGATATGGGGGAAATATCCTCCTTCAGCACCTGGTATAACCCGAATCAGATAAACCGTTCCCATAATATTGCCCTGGCGACCAGACCGCTCAACAATATCATATTAAAGCCGGGGGAGGTATTTTCGTTTAACCAAACCGTGGGTAACGTATCCTATGAAAAGGGATACCGGGATGCATTGATAATAGTAGGCGATAAATTTGAACCAGGTCTGGGAGGGGGATTATGTCAGGTATCCACCACCCTTTATAACGCCAGTTTGTTAGCTGGTCTTAAAATTGTCGAGCGCCATAATCATAACCTGGCTGTAGCCTATGTGCCATTAGGGCAGGATGCAACCGTAGTTCACGGCCTACAGGACTTTCGCTTTCAAAATAACCTGGAAGACCCCATTTACATATGGTCAAAAGCCGGCAATGGTAAAGTAACCATGACGATATACGGCAAGCAAAAATACAAACAAAAGATACAGGTAAGCCAAATAGTAGAC
>CAZAZH010000008.1:0-35755 GCA_964489585.1 uncultured Syntrophomonas sp. | reverse complement strand
GCATCTGCCAACATACTGAAAGGAACAGGGGGTAATCTGTATCAGCCTGATAAAAATATGATGGGGCTTGATTTTTTGTTACTTCTCCAAAGAGCTACCGGCATAACCCCGGAAGATCTTTCTGCATCAGGAGAAAAAACTGTTTCTTTTAAATCCGAACAGCCTATTACCAGAGCGCAGGCTATTTCCATCTTAGCAGATGTTGTAGCTTTAACAGGCTTCGATGCTAACCTGACCGCAGAAGAAGAATTTTCATTGATAAAAGATTTTTCTGATTTGGAGGGAATTGACCAGGAGCTTAAATCAAATGCGGCATTACTTATAAAACTTGGCATTTTTCAAGGAAGGAGCAATAAACTTTTGGCACCCGGGGATATTATGTCTCGCGGGGAAGCAGCTGCAACGGTTTTAGGGATGTTAAAGACCATACAATAGACTATAGTTCACTCTTGATATGAAAGAACTTTGCAGGTCCTTTTCAGAAAGCCTGGTTTTAAAAACCGACTGCATCTTCTTATACTCGTTCCCAGACTCAAAGGCCTGTACACGATCACTTAAACTTTTCATTTGTATTTAATAATATTAAGAATTAAATGTTTGGTATTTTATAAGTGAAGTTTATTCTTCTGGAATGTTTCTTATTGAAATAAATGTTTTTCTGATATAATCTAAAATCAGTGTTTAAATTATTTTCAGAGGGGGAATGATGTATATGAAGAAATTTTTGCCAGTTGTCATTCTCGTTGTAGGTATGCTTTTAATCAGTTGTTCTTCTTTACAAGCAAGTGATGAAGCATCCTGGACTATTAAATGGAATAGTAATGGTAGCCTGGACGAAAAAGTAGTTATTCCTGGTCACAATGTTGTCTTAAACGAACAGGAATGGGAAACTTCCCATTCTGGAAATCAAACTATCCTATCACGCCATGTTAAGGATTGGCGAGCTTACGGGCAGCTTGGGGATAGCTTGCCTCTTACAGTAGTACAAAAAGATTACGTGTTGTTGAAGTTTGCTAGCTTAACGGTAAAACAAGAAGCAACTCCCGGAAGTTTTTTTGAACAGTTCATTGGCCTGGCCAATGCTCGTTTAAGCATCGAGGTTCCCGGGGCCGTTCGTAACAGTAATGCGGAAACAAGCCAGGACTCCGTTGCTATTTGGAACTTAGCTAGTCTGCAGTCATCACCGGTGAAACTTGATGCAGTTATTTTTGACGGAATTTTTCTAGGTATTACGTTTTTTGCTTTTTGCTTTATTATAATCTTTATCATATATCTGAATCGTATCAGGCGGGTACACCGGTTGATTACCGAGGAATATTCTCTGGAACGGGCAGCCCTGGAATTTACTCAGGGTGAAATTGAAAACCAGGAAGAGGAAAAATAAAAACCCCAGTTTTATGCTTGACTGGAATTAATGTATATGCTAACATTAATAATTGCCATTTATACTGATGTGCAATCAATTTTTAGACTTCCAATGTCGGGTTTTACTTATGAGAGCGAGGTTTATACTTAGGCCTTGCTTTTCACTCTTTTGGGGAAATAAATAAAGGGGTGAATTATTGATGCCTCAAATCGAAGAATACGGTAAGGTGAAAAGATTAAGTTACTCTCGAATTGACCAACCCATCGAATTGCCTAATCTTATTCAAGTTCAGCTCAGTTCCTATGACTGGTTCCTCAAGCATGGCTTAAGGGAGGCTTTGCATGAAGTTTTCCCTATCTCCGATTTTACTGGTAACCTGGAGCTTGATTTCATTGACTACAATCTGGGCGAGCCCAAGTACCAGGTGCACGAATGCAAGGAGCGAGATGTTAGCTACCAGGCTCCCATGAAACTTAAGGTCAGGTTAACTGATAAGGAGACCGGGGAAATTAAGGAATCAGAAGTTTATATGGGTGACCTTCCTTTAATGACTGAAAAAGGAACCTTTATTATCAATGGTGCAGAAAGAGTTGTAGTTAGCCAATTGGTCAAATCCCCAGGAGTTTATTTTAATGACCGGGTTGATGTTTCCGGAAAAAATCTGTACGGATCGACCATTATTCCTAACCGTGGCGCCTGGTTCGAATTAGAAATGGATAGTGCCGGGGTTGTTTATACACGTATCGATAAAACCAGAAAAATACCAGTAACCGTTTTATTACGTTCTTTGGGCTATGAAACTAATGAATCCATCCAGGAATTGTATGGCAATGACGAAAGTATTGAAAAAACCCTGGAGAAAGATAGCAGTACCAACAAAAAAGAAGCTTTGATTGAGTTTTACCGCCGCTTACGGCCTGGGGAGATGGCTACTGAGGATGCTGCCGAACAGCTTCTTAATAATCTCTTCTTTGATCCTCGGCGTTATGATTTAGCGGTAGTAGGACGTTATAAAATAAACAAAAAATTGGGACTTGATATTCCTATGGAAAACAGGCACCTTACACGTCAGGATATTATTGAAACTATAGGGTATCTCCTTAGACTAATCAAGGGCGAAGGAAAAACTGATGTAATTGATCACCTGGGTAATAGAAGGCTACGTTCCATAGGTGAACTGTTGCAAAATCAATTCCGTACCGGTTTAGTACGTATGGAGAGAGTTGTACGGGAGCGGATGAGTATTCATGACGTTGAAACCTTAACACCTCAGGTTTTAATAAACATAAGGCCGATAACTGCAGCAGTTAAGGAATTTTTCGGCAGTTCCCAGTTATCCCAGTTCATGGACCAGACTAATCCCCTGGCGGAACTTACCAATAAAAGGCGCCTGAGTGCCCTGGGGCCAGGTGGATTAACCAGAGAAAGGGCTGGTTTTCAGGTTCGTGACGTCCACCATTCCCATTATGGCAGAATCTGCCCTATAGAGACCCCTGAAGGCCCTAATATTGGGCTAATAGGATCACTGGCTACTTTTGGCCGGGTAAATGATTTCGGTTTCATTGAAACACCCTATCGTAAGGTAGATAAAGAGTTGGGAAGAGTATTAAACGAAATTCATTACCTATCTGCCGATGAAGAAGACGAATTTAGGGTAGCCCAGGCCAACGCCCCCCTGGATGAAAACGGCTATTTTAAAGAGGATAGGGTTGAAGCCAGATACTTTGAAGAAATTCTGGAGATCCCGGTTGACAAAGTAGATTATATGGACGTTTCCCCCAAACAGGTATTTAGTGTAGCTACATCGCTTATTCCTTTCCTGGAAAACGATGATGCTAACCGTGCCCTTATGGGTGCCAACATGCAGAAGCAGGCGGTACCCCTGATAAAAACGGAAGCACCTATTATAGGTACTGGTCTGGAATATAAATCAGCCAAGGATTCCGGAGCAGTGGTAGTATGTAAAAAACCTGGAACCGTAAAAAGCGTTAGTGCTGACAAGGTTATTGTTGCCAACGATGAAGGCGGTACCGACACCTATACCCTGTTAAAATTTATTCGTTCCAATCAGGGAACCTGCTATAACCAGCGACCTATTGTAGCAGTAGGAGAAAGGCTGGAAATCGGCGATGTTATTGCCGATGGTCCCAGTACCTGCCTGGGTGAGCTAGCCCTGGGACGTAATGTTCTGGTAGCTTTCATGCCCTGGGAAGGTTATAACTACGAAGACGCCATTCTTATTTCAGAAAAACTGGTAAAGGATGATGTATTTACATCCATTCACATAGAAGAATATGAGTGCGAAGCTCGCGATACCAAATTAGGTCCCGAAGAAATTACCCGGGACATACCTAACGTTTCTGAAGATATGCTGAAAAACCTGGATGACCAGGGGGTTATCCGTGTAGGGGCTGACGTACGCCCCGATGATATTCTAGTAGGCAAAGTTACCCCGAAAGGAGAAACGGAACTAACCCCGGAGGAAAGATTGCTCAGGGCAATTTTCGGTGAAAAAGCTCGCGAAGTTAGAGACTCCTCATTGCGGGTGCCTCACGGTGAAGCTGGTAAGGTAGTGGCGGTAAAACGCTTTACCCGAGAGAAGGGTGATGAACTTCCCCCTGGCGTAAATCAGCTGGTACGAGTTTATATAGCCCAAAAGAGAAAAATTTCTGAAGGTGACAAGATGGCCGGGCGTCATGGTAACAAAGGCGTTATTTCCCGTATTTTACCGGAAGAGGATATGCCTTTCCTGGAGGATGGCACCCCGGTAGAAATTGTTTTAAATCCCCTGGGAGTTCCTTCCCGTATGAATATAGGACAAATCTTGGAATGTCACCTGGGATGGGCGGCTAAAACTCTGGGGATGAGTATTGCTACCCCAGTGTTTGATGGTGCCAATGAGGAAGATATATTTTCCAAGTTACGGGAGGCCAACCTGCCCGAAAGTGGTAAGACAAAACTGTATGATGGACGTACCGGCGAACCTTTTGACAATGATATAACCGTTGGCTATGTTTACATGCTTAAACTGGCCCATCTGGTTGATGATAAAATCCATGCCCGCTCCATCGGGCCCTACTCGCTGGTAACCCAGCAGCCCCTTGGGGGGAAAGCCCAATTTGGCGGCCAGAGGTTTGGTGAGATGGAAGTTTGGGCTCTGGAAGCTTACGGGGCTGCCTATACCCTGCAGGAAATATTGACGGTGAAATCTGATGATGTGGTAGGGCGTCTGAAAACCTATGAATCTATCGTTAAAGGTGATAATATACCCGAACCCGGAGTTCCCGAGGGCTTCAAGGTGTTAATTAAGGAACTCCAGAGTTTAGCCCTGGATGTAAGGATACTCTCTGGTAACGACCAGGAGATTCAGATAAGGGACATTGACTATGAGCTAAACGAAAAGGAGAAAGCACGGGAACTAGGGGTGGACATACCTGAAACCATGGTAGGTGGACCGGATAGTATTGATGGTGACGACAACCTTGATATACAAGAAGAAGACCCGGATGATGACTTTGATAGTCTCATGGAGGATGAATAATGTCAGGGCTTATTAAATAGTCAGCGATTAGGACGTGTTTCCTTTAGATAAATCGACTGCCGGATAAGCGGCACTAATCATCTGGAAGGGAGAGACTTGTTTGTTAGATGTAAATAATTTTGAAAGAATAAGAATTGCCCTGGCTTCACCGGAACAAATTCGTTCCTGGAGCAGTGGCGAAGTTAAGAAACCAGAAACCATAAATTATCGTACCCTTAGACCGGAAAAAGAAGGACTGTTTTGTGAAAAGATTTTTGGACCAGTTAAGGACTGGGAATGCCATTGCGGTAAATACAAGCGAGTTCGGCACAAAGGAATAGTATGTGACCGCTGTGGTGTAGAAGTAACTACCTCCAAGGTAAGAAGAGAAAGAATGGGGCATATAGAACTAGCTGCTCCCGTCTGTCATATTTGGTATCTTAAAGGAATACCTAGCCGGATGGGATTGCTGTTGGATATGTCACCTAAAGTTTTAGAAAAGGTAATATACTTCGTTAACTATATAGTAATTAACCCTGGTGATACACCGTTATTAAAGAAACAATTATTGAATGAAAGAGAATATCGGGAAGCCCGGGAAAGGTACGGCGAATCTTTTTCTGCAGGTATTGGAGCTGAAGCCATTAAGGTTCTTTTACAAGAAGTAGAACTAGATAAGATGTCTACAGATTTGAAAGAAGAAATAGCTACTACTACCGGCCAGAGAAAAGGGAGAGCTATCAAAAGGTTGGAAGTAGAGGAATCCTTCCGCCTTTCCGGCAATTACCCGGAATGGATGATACTTGATGTTCTACCGGTAATACCACCGGAATTGAGACCCATGGTACAGTTAGACGGTGGCCGTTTTGCCACTTCTGACTTAAACGACCTTTATCGTAGGGTAATTAATCGTAATAATCGTCTAAAAAGGCTATTAGATTTAGGAGCTCCCGACATAATAGTTCGTAATGAGAAGAGAATGTTACAGGAGGCTGTGGATGCACTGGTTGATAACGGCAGAAGAGGCAGACCGGTAACTGGACCGGGCAACCGCCCCCTGAAATCCTTAAGTGATATGTTAAAAGGCAAACAGGGGAGATTCCGCCAGAACTTGCTGGGTAAACGCGTGGACTACTCCGGCAGGTCAGTTATAGTAGTTGGTCCCAACCTGCAAATGCACCAGTGTGGATTGCCTAAAGAAATGGCCCTGGAGCTGTTTAAACCATTTGTTATGAAAAAATTGGTAGACCAGACTATTGCCTCCAATATTAAGAGCGCTAAAAAGATGGTGGAAAGGGGTCGGGAAGAAGTATGGGATATTCTCGATGACGTTATCAAAGAACATCCGGTACTTTTAAACCGGGCGCCGACTCTGCACCGTCTGGGAATTCAGGCATTTGAACCAGTACTGGTTGAGGGCAGGGCTCTGCAGCTTCACCCGCTGGTATGTACAGCTTATAATGCCGACTTTGATGGTGACCAGATGGCAGTGCATGTTCCATTATCGGCTGAAGCCCAAACTGAGGCACGGCTCTTAATGTTGGCCAGTAATAACATTTTAAATCCTAAAGATGGCAAACCAGTTGTAACACCTACCCAGGATATGGTTATAGGTCTTTATTATTTAACCTATATGGGCGAGGAAGACTGGAAGAAAGAAAACCCCAGGTTTTTCCGTGATGCTGATGAGGCCCGTATGGCATATGAAATGAAAATAATTGATCTACATGAAAAAATCAGGGTTAAGATGCGGATACCCCAGGTTCCAGCTAAAGACCTGCTCAAAAAAGGCTGTGAGCAGGAATTCAAAGAAGAGCTGGTGGAAACCTCGGTAGGACGGCTGATATTTAATGATATTATTCCTGACAGTCTGGGTTTTTTCAATCAGGTAATTGACAAGAAAAAACTGGGCGACCTGGTTTATGAATGTTATCGTCTGGAAGGTAATGCTCGGACTGCCGAAATGTTAGATGGTATTAAACGATTAGGTTATCAATTTAGCACCCGAGCGGGAATAAGCGTTGGCGTAACTGATTTTGAGACTCCGGCAGCCAAGGCTGAACTCCTCAGTGAGGCTGATAAAGCGGTAGATGCCATTGAACAGGACTATCTGGTGGGTCTGATTACTGATAACGAACGACATGCCCAGGTAGTTGAAATCTGGAACCAGGCTACCGATGATGTAACTGAAGCCTTAAAAGATTCATTATCAGAAGATAATCCGGTATATATGATGGCAATCTCCGGGGCACGGGGAAACTTCCAGCAGATACGCCAGTTGGCTGGGATGCGTGGACTTATGGCCGATCCCTCTGGTAAAATTATTGACCTGCCCATCAAGGCTAATTTCCGTGAAGGTCTAACCGTTCTGGAATACTTTATCTCCACTCATGGAGCCAGGAAAGGTTTAGCTGACACGGCTTTACGTACGGCTGATTCCGGCTATTTGACTCGTCGCCTGGTAGACGTTTCCCAGGATGTAATTGTAAGAGAGGATGACTGTGAATCAGTAGAAGGTATCTGGTTAGAAAAAATTACGGAAGGCTCGCAACTAATTGAGCCCCTGCACCAGAGAATAATAGGGCGGGTATCAGTTGATACCATCGTCCATCCCGAAACTGGTGAGGTACTGGTGGAAGAAAATGAAATGATTGATGACCATATAGGCCTGGAAATAGAAAAGGCTGGCATTGAAAGGGTTAAAATCAGAACCGTCTTAACCTGTAAAACTAAGCACGGGGTTTGTAAAAAATGCTATGGACGCAACCTGGCCACAGGCTATGAAGTAGAAATTGGAGAAGCAGTTGGAACCCTGGCAGCCCAGTCTATTGGTGAACCTGGTACCCAGCTTACTATGCGTACCTTCCATACCGGAGGAGTAGCCGGTGAAGACATCACGCGTGGTCTGCCCCGGGTAGAGGAGCTTTTTGAAGTACGTAAGCCCAAGGGGCAGGCAGTAGTAGCCGAAGTCTCCGGTATAGCCAGGTTTGGCGAAAATAAAGGCCGACGCGAAGTAGAAGTGTTGGGAGAAAATGATGAAATTTTAGGTGCTTACCCGGTTCACTATGGTTCTCGTTTAAAGATTAGCGAAGGTGATTATGTTGAAATTGGTGATGCTCTAACCGAAGGACCGCTTAACCCTCACGATATACTGAAGACCAAAGGGTTACAGGAAGTTCAGCGTTACCTCTTACAGGAAGTACAAAAGGTCTACCGTTCACAAGGCGTTGATATTAGTGATAAGCATATTGAAATAATGATACGCCAGATGCTTAAGAAAGTAAAAATAGAAGATTCTGGAGATACTTCCATGTTGCCGGGGGCCTTTGTAGATATCTCGGCCTTCGAGGAGGAAAACCAGTGGGTTATGCAGCATCAGGGCTTACCTGCCGTATGCAGTCCCATGCTTTTAGGTATTACCAAGGCGTCTTTGAACACAGATTCCTTCCTTTCGGCGGCTTCATTCCAGGAGACCACCAAGGTTCTCACCGAAGCTGCCATTAAAGGTAAAGTAGACTATCTGATAGGCCTTAAGGAAAACGTTATTATCGGTAAGCTCATACCAGCGGGTACTGGTTACCCCTTGTATCGTAAGACTGATATTTCCGTAAACCAGGAACAAATAACTGCAGAATAACTGTTTCTTATAAGGCAAGAAAAGCAGCTTAAAGGAAGAAAAAATAATAAAATATAAGCTTTAGTTGACTGAGAGGCCTGCAGGTGCTAAAATATCTAAGTGCGCGGCAAATAAGCTGTGATAATGCTATGTGTCCGGGTTTATTTGCTGAAGGAGGGTATCGTTTTGGTACTGGCAGAGATAAAAAACAGTCCAAAAGTAATTGGTACCAAGCAAGTCAAAAAGGCAATCAACAAAGGTATAGCCAAAAAAGTATTCATAGCCTTGGATGCTGAGCCGCACATTATCGAACCTATAAAAGAGCTATGCCGGCAGAATCAAGTTGAGGTATCCATGGTTGAGAACATGGATACCCTGGGAAATGCCTGTGGTATAGAGGTGGGTTCAGCGACAGTGGCGTTGATTAATACTTAAACCATTAGGAGAGGGGTACTCCTTTAATCTGGTGGTTCCATTAAATGAGAAGGGAGGTGCAGACATGCCGACGATAAATCAACTGGTAAGAAAAGGACGCGAAAAAGGAGAAAAGAAATCAGCCGCACCAGCCCTGAAGAGCTGTCCGCAAAAAAGAGGGGTGTGTACCCGTGTGTATACTACTACCCCCAAGAAACCAAACTCAGCCCTGCGGAAAATTGCCAGGGTAAGATTAACTAATGGTATTGAGGCAACTGCTTATATTCCGGGTATTGGTCATAACCTTCAAGAACACTCGGTTGTTCTGATAAGAGGAGGCAGAGTAAAAGACCTGCCTGGTGTAAGATATCATATTGTCCGCGGTACCCTGGATGCTGCTGGCGTTCAGAACCGTAATCAGGGCAGATCCAAATATGGAACCAAGAGACCCAAGAAGAAATAGGAGGGAGGAACGATATGCCTAGGAAAGGTCCCGTCCCTAAACGAGACGTACTACCAGATCCTATTTACAACAGTAGACTATTTACCAAACTGGTAAATAAGGTAATGTGGGATGGCAAAAAGAGCCTGGCTGAAGGTATTTGCTACGGTGCATTTGCTATAGTAGAAAAACGTACCGGCAAAGACGCCATGGAAGTTTTTGAAGAAGCCATGAAGAATATTACCCCGATAGTTGAAGTTAAGGCCCGGCGGGTAGGCGGAGCCAACTACCAGGTTCCGGTCGAAGTAAGACCCGATAGAAGGCAGACATTGGCGATTAGATGGTTGGTTGGATACTCCCGTAAAAGGGGAGAAAAAACTATGGCGGAGCGCCTGGCGGGTGAAATAGTAGATGCTTATAACAGTACCGGCGGGTCCGTTAAGAAAAAAGAAGATACCCATAAGATGGCTGAAGCCAATAAAGCTTTTGCCCACTACCGTTGGTAAGAACCCTGTTGGAGCAAATTCTTGATAGTAAATTAAGAATTGAATCCGGAGGAAATAAATGGCTGAAATATCTGATTTAGCAACAATACGAAATATTGGAATAATGGCTCACATAGATGCCGGAAAGACTACTACTACCGAAAGAATTCTATACTATTCCGGCAGAGTTCATCGGATTGGCGAAGTGGATAAAGGAACCGCCACCATGGACTGGATGAGTCAGGAACAGGAAAGAGGTATAACCATAACCTCGGCGGCAACGGCATGCCGGTGGCAAAATTGTATTATTAACATTATCGATACGCCCGGGCATGTGGACTTTACAGTTGAGGTAGAACGGTCACTTCGAGTACTTGATGGAGCTATCGGCATATTTTGCGCAGTTGCTGGAGTACAGCCACAGTCCGAAACGGTATGGAGACAGGCAGATAGATATGAAGTTCCCCGGATGGCTTATATCAATAAAATGGACCGGATAGGAGCAGATTATTTCCGGGCCGTTAAAATGATAGGGGATAATCTGGGTAGCGAGGTTGCTATAATCCAACTGCCTATTGGAGTGGAGGATAACTTCCGGGGAATTATAGATACTATTAGGCTTAAAGCCTTTGAATACCAGGATGATCTAGGAGAAAAGCTTGTTATCAGAGACCTGGAGCAGTCAGAACAAGAACAGGCTGATAAATATAGAACCCTGCTCCTGGAGAAACTATCCGAATATGATGATGGTATTCTGGAAAAGTACCTGGAGGGGCAGGAAATTACCCCGGATGAAATAATCAGTTCTTTGAGAAATTTAACTATTACCAATAAACTGGTACCAGTATTATGCGGTTCATCCTTTAAAAACAAAGGTGTGCAGATGCTGTTAGATGCGGTAGTAAACTACCTGCCTTCTCCGGTAGACATACCACCGGTAAGTGCAACCAATCTAATAGATAACAGTGACACCCTGGTAAAGGCAGACCGGAATGATCCCCTTTGTGCGCTGGCTTTCAAGGTTTCTGGCGACCCCTATGTGGGCAAGCTAACCTACTTTAGGATATATGCCGGTAAGATAAGAACTGGTAGCTATGTTCTTAACAGCGGGAAAAACAAGAAGGAACGCATAACCCGAATTTTAAGGATGCATGCCAATCACCGCGAAGAAGTAGAAGAAGCTATAGCTGGGGATATTGTTGCTGGTGTAGGGTTGAGAGAGACGGTAACGGGAGATACTTTATGTAGCGAAGACCGACCAGTTTTGCTTGAACCTATGGATTTTCCCGAATCAGTTATTGACGTGGCTATCGAGCCCAAAACCAAAGCTGATCAAGATAAAATAGGAGAAAGCCTGGCCCGTCTGGCTGAGGAAGATCCTACTTTCCGTACTCAAACTAACCCGGAAACCGGTCAAACCATAATATCTGGTATGGGTGAATTACATCTGGAAATTATTATTGACCGTCTGCTGCGGGAATTCAAAGTTAATGCTAATGTAGGTAAACCGCAGGTGGCTTATAAAGAAAGTATAAAGAAGAGAACCGTTACTGAAACTACATTTGAAAAACAAAGTGGTGGCAGAGGGCAATATGCCAGAGTTATTATCGAGGTTGAACCTCTTAAAGAGGGAGAAGGTAAACACTTTATCAACCGGTCTAATCAGGAAAGCGTACCCCGAGAATTTGCGGCAGCAGTTGAAATTGGAGTATTTGAAGCCCTGCAGGCAGGTGTCCTGGCAGGATACCCGGTGGATGATATGCAAGTAAGTTTGACCGGGGGGACTTACCATGAGGTTGATTCCAGTGAACAGGCTTTTAAGATAGCCGGGAGTATGGCGATTAAGCAGGCTTTAGCCGATGCCCACCCCATTTTGCTGGAACCTATAATGGATATAGAGATTGTCTGCCCGGAGGAATATGTGGGCGACGTTATATCCGATCTGAATGCACGTAGAGGCAGGATTTTCGGTTTTGAAGAGAACCGGGATAGTAAGATTATTAAGGGTAGTGTACCTCTGGCAGAGACCTTTGGTTATGCCACTAGTTTAAGGTCACTTAGTCAAGGAAGAGCCAGTTTTTCTCTGTACATTAAGAATTATGCTGAAGTACCAGAATCAAAAGGCAGAGAAATCATAGCCAGAAGGTATGGGTTACCAGTCTAAATAGTTTACAGTCAGGTGTAAGGGGTGAGGCAACAGGATTAGACTAAAAGAAATATATAAGATGTTTTTAGCTGATGCTCTTTATTGTATACCCGGTACAACAGAGCAACCCCTTTTACCCTGTAGAAAATATATTTATCACTAAAGATTATTAAAAGGAAAGGTGAGAGATAGGATGGCAAAGGCAAAATTTGAGAGGACCAAACCTCATCTTAATATTGGCACCATAGGTCACGTAGACCATGGCAAGACAACACTAACAGCGGCAATAACCCTGACCTTGTCCAAGGTAGGGGGAGCCACAGCTACTTCGTATGAACAGATTGACAAAGCCCCGGAAGAAAAAGAAAGAGGCATAACCATAAACACATCTCATGTGGAATACCAGACTGATACTCGGCATTATGCTCATGTAGACTGCCCGGGACATGCAGACTACATAAAGAACATGATTACCGGAGCAGCTCAGATGGATGGTTCCATATTGGTAGTATCTTCAGCAGATGGCCCTATGCCCCAGACTAGAGAGCATATACTCCTGTCTCGCCAGGTAGGGGTACACCATATAGTAGTATTCATGAACAAAACCGACATGGTTGATGATGATGAACTACTGGAACTGGTGGAAATGGAAGTTAGGGAACTACTAAGTGAATATGAATTTCCTGGAGATGATACCCCAATAATTATGGGATCAGCTCTTAAAGCCCTGGAATGTGGATGCGGCACTAGAGAATGCCAATGGTGTGGCAAGATATGGGAACTGATGGATGCGGTTGATAGTTATGTACCGCTACCCCAGAGAGCAACTGACAAGCCCTTCCTGATGCCCATAGAAGACGTATTTACTATTACCGGAAGGGGTACTGTAACCACCGGAAGAGTAGAAAGAGGACAGGTCAAAGTAGGCGATGAAGTAGCCATAGTAGGTATGCGGGATGAAATCAGAAAGACCATATGTACCGGCGTAGAAATGTTTAGAAAACTCCTTGACTATGCCGAAGCCGGGGATAACATTGGCACCCTGCTCAGAGGCGTAGACCGCAAAGAAGTAGAGCGGGGCATGGTTTTAGCCAAACCCGGAAGCATTCAGCCCTTGACCAAATTCAATGCTGAAGTATACGTCCTGACCAAAGAAGAAGGCGGCAGACATACCCCGTTCTTTGGCGGATATCGTCCCCAATTCTACTTTAGAACTACTGACGTAACCGGTATCATCCAACTGCCGGAAGGGGTAGAGATGGTAATGCCAGGAGACAACGTACAGATGGCCATAGATTTGATAACCCCGATAGCCGTAGAAGAAGGACTACGTTTTGCTATCCGTGAAGGTGGCAGGACCGTAGGCTCCGGTGTAGTTACCAGCCTCAGAGAATAATTGATTTTCTAAACCGGGAGGGAGGATACCCTTCCCTTCCCGGATCTGTTCTTAAACCGGAAGGTTTCGGTTAATGTTCTTTATAAAACAACAGGTTATTTAATCTGTAAATATTTTTATACACCCGGTAGCGTGTACGATTAAAAGCCGAATTAAGGAGGTTTAACTGCGTGAGTGGCCAGCAAAAGGTAAGAATTAGACTCAAGGCATTTGATCACAAATTATTAGATCAATCCTCGCAAAAAATAGTTGAAACGGCCAGGAAAAACGGGGCCAGTGTTTCTGGACCTATTCCTCTGCCGACGGAGAAAAATATTTTTACCATTTTAAGATCGCCTCATGTAAACAAAGATGCCAGAGAGCAATTTGAAATGAGGACCCATAAACGACTGATAGACATACTGGATCCTAACCCCAAAACCATCGATGCTCTGATGCACCTGGACTTACCTTCAGGGGTAGACATAGAGATCAAATTATAGGTGTGAGGACCGGTGCTAAGAGACCAGGGGGCCTTACGGTCTCGAAGCGGCAAAATGTCCGGCTAATTATAATGTGAAGTTGGATGCCCACTTCCAACCAATCACTAAGAGAAATCACAACTAGGAGGTATTTCAGGTGGCTGCTGATATTGATAAGGCAATCATGGGTATAAAGATAGGCATGACCCAAATTTTTGACGAAAATGACAAAGCCGTACCGGTAACTATTGTTGAAGCTGGTCCATGTACGGTTTTACAGAAAAAAAACAGTGAAACAGATGGTTATAGCGCTATCCAGGTAGGCTTTTACAACCTGAAAGAAAAGCAGGTAAACAAGCCGGCCAGGGGACATTTCAAAAAAGCCAATGTAAAACCCCTGCGTTATATTAAAGAATTTCGGGTCAAGGATATAGATGCCTACGAAATTGGTCAGGAATTAAAGGCTGATCAATTTAATCCTGGAGATATGGTAGATGTTGTAGGCACATCCAAGGGAAAAGGCTTTGCCGGTGCTGTTAAAAGACATAACTTTGCTCGTGGTTCCATGGGGCATGGTTCCAAGTACCATCGCCGTCCTGGTTCACTGGCAGCTAAAGGCCCGGCCCGTGTATTTAAAGGCAGGAAACTTCCCGGACATCTGGGGAGAGAGAGAGTAACTGTGCAGGGCTTGAAGGTAGTAAAAGTCTATCCGGAAAGAAATCTTATCTTGATCAAAGGATCTATTCCAGGGCCCAGGAAAGGTCTGGTTATAATCAAGGATTCAGTTAAGGCATAGTTAACTACGAAGGAGGTAAGAAAAGTGCCTAAAGTAGCGTTATACGATATGAGTGGGGCCCAGATTGGAGAACTGGAATTAAACGATAGTGTTTTTGGTATAGAGCCTAACCAGGCAGTAATGTATGATTTTGTAAAAATGCAGTTGGCCAATAAAAGAGTTGGGACCTCATCCACCAGGACCAGAGCAGAAGTTAGGGGCAGTGGCAAAAAGCCATGGCGCCAGAAAGGTACCGGAAGAGCACGGGTAGGAAGCAGAAGGAATCCCGTCTGGACCGGGGGCGGAATTGCTTTTGGCCCCAGGCCACGCGATTACTCTTACCGCCTCCCGCGCAAGGTAAGAAAACTGGCCATGAAATCTGCTCTTTCCAGCAAAGTACTGGAAAACAATATAATTGTGGTCGATCAACTTAACTTTGATGAACCCAGGACTAAACAGATGGTAGCTACACTGCAAGCTTTAAATAGCAGCAAAAAGACACTGGTAGTAACAGCCGATGGCGATGCTAATATTACCAAATCGGCTCGTAACATTCCCGGGGTGAAACCCTTAAGAGTGGACTATATCAATGTCTATGATCTGCTAAAGTACGATACTCTACTTATTACCAGGGATGCAGTGGCCAAAGTAGAGGAGGTATATGTCTAATGAAAGATTACAGGGATATTATTATCAAGCCAGTTATAACTGAAAAGTCCATGAACCTTCTGGCTGACAATAAATATACTTTCGTAGTAGACCGTAGAGCCAATAAAACCGAAATTAAGAATGCCATTGAGAACATATTCAGCGTTAAGGTTGATAATGTTCGTACCATTAGTGTAAAAGGCAAACCGAAACGAATGGGCAGGTTCGAAGGTCGCACCCCAAACCGCAAAAAGGCTATTGTCACCCTGAAGCCGGGACAGAAAATACGTCTTTTTGAAGGTATGTAAACAAGCTGGTTGGCGCTGTTTAAGGAGGTAAATGTTTAGATGGGCATAAAAAAATATAAGCCTACGACACCAAGCAGAAGGCAAATGACGGTAATGACTTTTGAGGAAATAACCAAGAAAGTACCGGAAAAACAGCTTACTGCACCACTGAAAAAGTCTGGCGGCAGGAATGTCAGAGGTAAATTAACGGTAAGACACCGTGGTGGCGGACATAAGCGGCTTTATCGCATTATTGATTTCAAGCGGCGCAAAGACAATGTTCCCGCCCGGGTAGCAGCTATAGAATATGATCCCAATCGGTCAGCTAATATTGCGCTACTGCATTATGCTGACGGATATAAGGCCTATATAATAGCACCGAATAACCTTAAAGTCGGTGATATAGTAGAATCAGGCTCTGAATCTGATATCAAGATTGGTAACACCCTACCCCTGAAAGATATACCAGTAGGTACGCTGATTCACAATATAGAGCTTAGACCTGGTAAAGGTGCACAGTTAGTTCGTTCTGCTGGAACCGTAGCCCAACTTATGGCCAAGGAAGGTTCCTATGCTCATGTACGTCTCCCTTCCGGAGAAGTTCGCCTGGTTCACGTTAATTGCCGCGCAAGTATCGGGCAGGTAGGTAATGTGGAACATGAGAATCAGACCCTGGGTAAAGCAGGAAGAACCCGCTGGTTGGGAATTAGACCTACGGTACGGGGTTCGGTTATGAACCCGACCGATCATCCTCATGGCGGTGGCGAAGGACGGGCACCAATTGGAAGAAAATATCCGGTTTCTCCCTGGGGTAAAATAGCCATCGGCGGCAAAACCCGAAAAAAGAAACCGTCTGACAACATGATCGTTCGGAAACGCAAATAAAGGAGGTCTGTAGATGAGCAGGTCGTTAAAAAAAGGACCTTATTGTGAAGAGAAACTTTTACAAAAGATTGAGCAGATGAACGAAAGCGGCCAGAAAAAAGTCATCAAGACCTGGTCGCGACGTTCCACGGTTATGCCCCAGATGATTGGGCATACTCTGGCGGTACATGATGGCCGCAGGCATATCCCGGTATATATAACCGAGGATATGGTGGGCATGAAATTGGGAGAATTTGCTCCTACCAGAACCTATAGAGGACATGCTGGCAAAAATGAAAAATCCAGCAGAGCCAGGTAGGAAGGAGGAATATTAAAATGGAGGAAGCCAGAGCGGTAGCTCGTTTTTTAAGAGTATCTCCCTTGAAAGCTCGCCAGGTGGCTGATTTGGTAAGAGGTAAAAATGTGAATGAGGCCGTTGGAATTCTTAAATATACTAACAAAAAATCTGCGCCCCTGATTAGTAAAGTATTGACATCTGCCATTGCCAATGCCGAGCATAACAATGATATGGATTCCGATGAATTATACGTATCGGAGATTTATGTGGACGAAGGGCCCACACTGAAAAGGATGAGGCCCAGGGCTTACGGTAGAGCAGACGTGAGACGCCACAGAACCAGCCATATAACTGTGGTGCTCAGGGAAAGGGAGGTTAAATAGTGGGTCAAAAGGTTCATCCAAAAGGTTTCAGGATTGGTATTATCAGAGATTGGGATTCCAACTGGTATGCTGACCGTGATTATACGGATTTACTGCACGAGGACTATAAAATTCGGCACTATATTAAGGAGCATTTTTACACTGCCGGGATATCCAAGGTGGAAATACAAAGAACCGGCAACCGGATACGGGTAACTATTCATACCGCCAAGCCCGGAATAGTAATTGGCCGGGGTGGCACGGAAGTAGAAAGACTTAAGGCTGATTTGATTAAAATGACCGGTAAAAATGTAAATATCAATATCCAGGAGATAAAAAAACCGGACCTGGATGCCCAGATTGTAGCCGAGAACATAGCTCAGCAGTTGGAAAAAAGAATTTCCTTTCGCCGCGCCATGAAACAAACGGTAGGCAGAACAATGAGGGCTGGAGCTATAGGTATAAAAGTTGCCATATCGGGTCGCCTGGGTGGGGCCGAAATAGCCCGTAGTGAATGGTATTCGGAGGGCAAAGTGCCCCTGCATACCTTAAGAGCTGATGTTGACTATGGTTTTGCTGAGGCCAATACTACTTATGGAAAGATTGGTATTAAAGTATGGGTTAATCGCGGTGAAATCATGCCCGAGGCCAAACAGAGACCAAAACAGAAAGCAGTGGAGGAGGCAGAAAAATAATGCTTACCCCAAAAAGAATTAAATATAGAAAACAGCATCGCCCTGATTTAAGTGGTAAAGCCAATAAGGGTAACACCATAACTTACGGAGATTATGGCTTACAGGCTCTGGAGGCGGCCTGGATTACCAACCGCCAGATAGAAGCTGCCCGTATAGCTATCAACCGTTATGTTAAAAGGGGCGGGAAGCTGTGGATTAAAATATTCCCTGACCGGCCTTTGACCGTAAAGCCTGCTGAAACCCGTATGGGCAAAGGTAAGGGCTCACCGGAGCATTGGGTAGCGGTGGTTAAACCAGGCCGGGTCATGTTCGAGCTATCCGGTGTCACCGAAGAAGTTGCTCGCGAAGCTATGCGTTTGGCATCACACAAACTACCAATCAAGTGCAAGTTTGTAAAAAGAGAAGAAATGGGTGGTGAGGTTAGTGAAAGCTAAGAAGGTGAGAGAGCTAACCGACGATGAACTGAATAGAAAAGTTTCTGATTATAAAGAGGAGTTATTCAATCTGAGGTTTCAGCTTGCTACCGGACAATTAGACAATCCGATGAGAATAAGGGATGTTAGAAAAAATATTGCCAGGTGTAAGACAGTTTTAAGACAAAGGGAAATTGCCCGGGGAAACGATTACTAAAACGAACTGGTGAAAAGCCAAAACTTATTTAAGGAGGTCTAAGGGTGGCTGAAAATCGCACAAACAGGAAAGTAAGGATGGGAACGGTTAGCAGCGACAAAATGGAAAAAACTATAACCGTCAGCGTGGAAACCGTTAAACAACATCCTCTCTATAAAAAGACGATCAGAACCAGCAAGAAATATATGGCTCATGATGAAAACAATGAAGCTAAAACCGGTGATGTCGTTAAAATCATGGAGACCCGTCCCTTGAGTAAAAACAAGAGATGGCGGCTGGTTGAAATCGTTCGCAAAGCCGAGACTTTAGAATAAGTCGTTGCAATTTGAAGGGAGGTTGAATCCGTGATCCAACAGGAGACAATGCTTCAGGTTGGAGATAACACCGGGGCTAAAAAAGTATTGTGTATAAAAATACCGGGTGGCTCGAGCAGACGATATGCCACTGTAGGTGATGTTATTATCGCCAGTGTAAAAGAAGCAGCTCCAGGCGGAGTTGTTAAAAAGGGCGACATAGTCAAGGCAGTGGTAGTCAGGACTAAAAAGGAGATTCGGAGACCTGATGGTTCCTATATAGCCTTTTCAGAAAACGCGGCAGTAATAATAGATGACAATAATAACCCTCGGGGTACCCGTATTTTTGGACCTGTAGCCAGAGAACTCAGGGAAAAGAACTTTATGAAAATAATATCACTGGCTCCAGAAGTCCTGTAGTCGATGGAGGTGTAAGTAATGCGAATCAAGAAGGGCGATATAGTCCTGGTAACTACCGGTAAGGACGCTGGCAAAAAGGGTAAAGTACTCAAAGTATTACCTGAAGCAAATAAAATCGTAGTTGAAGGTATTAACCGGGTCAAGAAACACCAAAAACCTAATCGGGCTATACCTCAGGGAGGTATATTAAGGATAGAAACACCGATGAACGCCTCCAATGTTATGCTGCTCTGTAACAAATGCGATAAGCCCACTCGCTTAGGCAGCAAGATACTGGATAACCAAGAAAAAGTCAGGGTATGCAAAAATTGTGGAGAAATAATAGACTAATCTCCGAAGAAAGGAGGCTAACTGGTTAATGGCCAGGTTGTATGAAACGTATAAAAGCGAAATAGTTCCTAAACTAATGGAAAAATTTCAATATAAAAATATCATGCAGGTTCCCCGGGTAGAGCGGGTGGTAATTAACATAGGTGTTGGCGAAGCCATACAGAATCCCAAGGCTCTGGACGGAGCAGTTAACGACCTCACCCTTATATCCGGACAGAAACCGGTAGTTACCCGGGCCAAAAAATCCATTGCTGGTTTTAAACTAAGAGAAGGTATGGCAATTGGTTGCAAGGTTACTTTAAGGGGAGAAAGAATGTATAACTTCCTGGACAAGTTAATAAACCTGTCTTTACCAAGGGTACGTGACTTCAGGGGAGTTTCTCCGCAGGCTTTTGATGGACGTGGCAACTATTCTCTGGGTATAAAGGAACAGACTATTTTCCCGGAGATAGAATACGATAAAATTGATAAAATCAGGGGTCTGGAAGTTGCTATAGTAACTACTGCCGAAACTGATGAAGAAGCTCGAGAACTTTTAAAACACATGGGAATGCCGTTTAGATAGGGGGTAAGAAGGATGGCCAAGAAGGCAATGATTGTTAAGCAAAAACGTGAGCCCAAATATGGCGTAAGAAGCTACAATCGCTGTAAAATATGTGGACGCCCCAGAGCCTATATGCGCAAATTTGGCATGTGCAGAATATGTTTTCGGGAACTAGCCCACAAAGGGGAACTACCCGGTGTTACTAAATCAAGCTGGTAGGTCTATAAAAAGGAGGTATAAAATATGGTCATGACTGATCCCGTAGCCGATTTCTTAACCAGAGTAAGAAACGGTAATATGGTCATGCATGAAACCGTTGAAGTACCCAGTTCCAAGCTTAAACTAGGAATAGCAGGAATCATGAAAGAAGAAGGGTACATCAAGGATTATGAATATATAGAAGATGGTAAACAGGGAATTATCAGGATATACCTCAAATACGGTCCTAACCGGGAGAAGGTTATTACCGGGCTTAAGAGGATAAGCAAACCGGGCTTAAGAGTGTATGTCAAAAAAGATGAGATTCCCAAAGTCCTGGGTGGTCTGGGTACAGCAGTAATATCCACCTCACAGGGGCTTATGACCGATAAAAAAGCCCGCAAACAAGGCTTGGGCGGCGAAGTAATATGCTATATATGGTAGCTCAAGGAGGAGTAGACAGTGTCGAGAATCGGTAAAAAACCTATCAGTCTACCCGCTGGCGTTAAGGTAACGGTAGATGGCAATACATTAACTGTTCAGGGTTCTAAAGGTACTCTGATACAGACCTTGCCGGAAGGAATTACTATTAATCAGGAAGATAATCAGCTTCTGGTACAAAGAGCCGATGATAGCAAGCAACAACGCGCTTTTCATGGGCTTACCCGGGCTTTGAGTGCTAATATGGTTGAAGGAGTAACTAATGGGTTCGAGAAAAAACTGGAACTGGTAGGTGTAGGTTACAGAGCCCAGATGCAGGGTAAAAAACTAGTCATAAGTATCGGTTTTTCGCACCCTGTAGAAGTAGACGCTCCCGAAGGCATAGAGTTTGAAGTTCCTGCCCCAACCAGGATTACCGTAAGGGGTATTGATAAACAGCTGGTTGGAAATACCGCAGCCCATATTCGCGCCATAAGGAAGCCTGAACCCTATAAAGGCAAGGGTATCAAGTACGAAAATGAGTATATCAGGCGCAAAGCTGGCAAGGCCGGTGCTAAATAAAGCAGGAAGGGAGTGACCAGACTTGATTAAGAAAACTAGCAGAAATCTGTTAAGACAGGGAAAGCATGCCCGGGTGCGTAGGAAAATGACTGGTACTGCCGAGGCTCCCAGGCTTTGCATATACAAAAGCCTTAAGCACATATATGCTCAGTTAATTGATGATGAACAGGGGAGAACCCTGGTAACCGCCTCTACCCTGGATAAAGATCTGCAGGATCTGGCTTCAAAAACTAATATAGAAGCAGCCAAAGCGGTTGGAGGCAGTATTGCAGTCAGGGCCAAGGAGAAGGGCATTAGCAGGGTGGTATTTGACCGGAGTGGGTACAAATATCATGGACGGGTTGCGGCTCTGGCAGATGCCGCTAGAGAGAATGGACTCGAATTCTAACATCAATCTCTACATCAGTAAGGAGGGACACGATGATTGACAAAGAACAGGCCGGCCCGGAACTAATTGAAAAGGTGGTTAATGTAAGAAGGGTGGCCAAGGTCGTAAAAGGCGGACGCAGGTTTAGTTTTAGTGCTCTGGTGGTAGTTGGTGATGGCGAAGGTAAGGTAGGCACCGGTAAGGGTAAGGCTACCGAAGTACCGGAAGCTATTCGTAAAGCTATAGAAAATGCAAAAAAGAACATGATTGACGTACCGCTGATTGACGAAAGAACAATTCCCCATCTGATCATCGGCAGGTTTGGCGCCGGCAGAGTACTCTTGAAACCAGCATCAGCTGGTACTGGAGTTATTGCCGGGGGACCAGTTAGAGCAGTTTTAGAGGCTGCCGGGATAAAAGACATACTTACCAAGTCACTTGGTTCCGCCAATGCCAATAATATGGTTCATGCTACTATGGAAGGGCTAAGAAACCTGAAAAGGGCAGAAGATGTGGCCAGAAAACGGGGAAAAAGCATAGAAGAGATTACGGGCTAGGAGGTTTAGGACTTGGCTAAACAGTTGAAGATAAAATGGGTTAAGAGTTTTATTGGCTGTCCCGAAACCCAGCGAGCTACCATCAGGAGCCTGGGATTTAAGAAATTACAACAGAGTGTAATCAAAGACGATAGCCCGGAAATATGGGGTCAGATCAATAAAGTTAATCACCTGCTAAAAGTTGAAGAATTAGATTAGTGAGAGGGAGGTCCTAAAGTGAAACTAGAGGAATTAAAATCTCCCCCGGGCGCAAATAAACGGGTCAAGAGAGTAGGACGAGGCACTGGTTCCGGCCATGGGAAGACTTCCACCCGGGGACATAAAGGTCAGAAGGCTCGCTCCGGTGGAGGAGTCAGACCAGGTTTCGAAGGTGGTCAGATGCCACTACAGAGGCGTCTACCTAAACGGGGATTTACCAACATATTTAAGAAAGAATATACCATTGTCAATGTTAGAGAGCTAAATAGCTTTGAAGATGGTAGTGAGATAAACCCTGAAGTACTGCTAGACGCAGGGTTAATTAATTCCACTAAGGATGGAGTTAAAATCCTGGGTGATGGGGAACTGGAGAAAAAATTAACAGTCCGGGCCCACAAAATCAGCAGGCAGGCAGAAGAAAAAATTACTGCCAGGGGTGGTAGAGTTGAGGTGATTTAATGCTGGGATCCTTTTCACAGGCAATGAAGGTTGGGGACCTGAGAAAAAAGCTATTATTCACCTTGTTCATGCTACTAGTTTTTCGCATAGGTGCCCATGTCCCGGTACCGGGAATAGTTCCGGAAGCCCTGGATCAGCTTCTTAAAGGACAGTTATTCGGGTTTTTTGATATCATTTCCGGGGGAGCATTTAAGCGCTTCAGTATATTTGCTATGAGTATAACCCCGTATATTAACGCCTCGATTATTATGCAGCTACTAACCGTTGTCGTACCTCGATTGGAAGAACTGCAAAAAGAGGGCGATGAAGGGCGCAAGGTTATTGCCCAGTACACTCGTTATTTTACTGTAGTACTGGCCTTTATTCAGGCCATGGGAATGTCTGCTGCCCTGGGTAAGAGCGGTGCCATAGTTAACCCGGGTATTGGTTCTTATTTGATAATTGCTGTTTCGCTAACCGCAGGAACTGCTTTACTAATGTGGATAGGTGAAATGATAACTGAAAAAGGTATTGGAAATGGAATTTCCCTGATAATTTTTGCTGGTATTGTATCTCGCTTACCCAGCCAAATTGGCGGGGTAGGTCAGGAATTATCCGGTGGAATTATCGGCGCCTTTAACATATTCCTGTTTATCGCAATAGCTCTGGCTATAATCGTAGCTATTATTGCAGTTAACGAAGGGCAAAGAAGGCTACCGGTACAGTATGCCAAAAGAGTAGTGGGGCGCAAGCTCTATGGGGGTCAAAGTACGTTTTTGCCTTTAAAGGTTAATGCTGCTGGTGTTATACCTATAATATTTGCCATGTCCCTGATGATGTTTCCAGCTACCATTGGTGCATGGATGAGTCCCGATTCAGGTTTTAACCAGTTTTTAAATACCTATTTTAATTTCGGCAGTGTACTCTATAATCTGTTTTACGCCCTTTTGATAGTATTCTTTACCTATTTCTATGTGGCTATCATATTCAACCCTATGGATGTAGCTGATAACATTAAAAAATACGGAGGATTTGTTCCTGGAATTAGACCGGGTCGCCCTACGGCCGAGTATATTGATAGGGTGTTATCACGGTTAACCCTGGCTGGAGGGGTCTTTTTAGCCTTGATTGCCGTTTTACCTAACTTTGTTATAGGCCTTACCGGGGTAACCAGCATCTGGTTTGGAGGTACTTCACTGTTAATCGTAGTTGGAGTTGCATTAGACACCATGAAACAGATTGAATCGCATTTACTCTTACGTAGTTATGAAGGGTTTGTAAAATAGGAGATGATTTTTGTGAACATAGTACTTATGGGTCCTCCTGGTGCGGGTAAAGGTACTCAGGCTGAGTTTATCAAGAAAGAGTACCCCATCCCCCACATATCAACTGGCGATATGTTTCGGGATGCGGTTAGCCGCGAGACCGAACTGGGTAAGGAAGCTAAAAAGTACATGGATACCGGTAAATTAGTGCCCGATGAAATAACCATTGGCATAGTAGAAGAAAGATTGGCGGAAGACGACTGTAAAACTGGTTTTTTGCTGGACGGCTTTCCTAGGACCACAGTTCAGGCTGAAGCTCTGGATAAGGTTTTAAGTAGTAGCGGTAGAAAAATTGATGTTGCTATTAATATAGCCGTTCCCAATGAGATTCTAATCAAGCGTTTGTCGGGAAGGGTTAGTTGTAAAGAATGCAAAGTTGTGTATAATCTGCAGTCTAACCCCCCTGCTACCGAGGGAATCTGTGATAAATGTGGGGGAGAACTTATACAGCGCAGTGATGACCTGGGCGAAACGGTGGCAGAAAGGCTTAAGGTTTATCAGGAACAAACTAATCCCCTGCTGGCTTATTATTCCCGGCAGAACGTTTTACAAGAGATAGATGGCAATCGCGACAGCAAGTTGGTTTTTGCTGATATTAAAAACCGCCTGGAGAGCCTTAAATGATAATTTTAAAAACCAGGGAAGAGATTGCCCAGATGAGAATAGCAGGTCAGGCTGTAGCAGAGATATTGGAAATGCTAAAAATGGCCATCAAACCGGGTATTAGCACCCTTGCTTTAAATAATATTGCGGAAGAGGAATGTAAAAAGCGCGCAGCTATACCAGTTTTCAAAAACTATCCTCACCCCCGCGCAGGAGGAAAATCTTTTCCGGCAGCCATCTGTGCCTCCGTTAATGAAGAGGTGGTGCATGGTATACCAGGAGAAAGGGTCCTTCAGGAAGGGGATATTATCAGCATTGATTTCGGTCTTATCTTGAATGGTTATGCCGGTGATGCGGCTATAACCGTACCTGTAGGAGAAGTCAGTGCACAAGCTCTACGATTAATTAAGTATACCGAAAAGGCTTTGTTTAAAGGTATTCATGAAGCCAGGATTGGTAATAGATTAGGTCATGTATCCAATGCTATTCAAAAATATGCTGAAGAACATGGATTTTCGGTAGTTCGCGAATTGGTTGGCCATGGAATTGGTCGTAAGATGCATGAAGACCCACCGGTACCTAATTATGGTAGAGTTAATCAAGGCCCAGAGTTGAAAGAAGGAATGACCATAGCTATCGAACCTATGCTCAATATAGGAGCACGTAATGTATTTACCAAAGCCGATGATTGGACGGTAGTTACCCGGGATGGCAGTTTATCAGCTCATTTTGAACATACCATAGCCATCACCGACCGCGGTCCTGAGATTCTCACCTTGAGATAATGGGGGTGACTTAGGATTATAGAAACGATGTTGGGTACAGTTGTATATTCTAAAAGTGGTCGTGATAAAGGAACCATGTTTGTGGTTGTCGGGGTTGTAAATGAACGTTTAGTGTCTTTAGCTGATGGTGATCTAAGGAAAATAGAAAATCCCAAGATTAAGAATATAAAACACGTTCAACTAACCAGGATGAAGGCAGATGATGTTTTGGGCTACCTGAGTCGAGGAGAAAGGCCCGATAACCATATAATAAAGAAGAACCTGAAGAAGTTGCAGGAGGTTACAGAAACAGATGGGAAGGAGGTCTGGTAAATGGCTAGGGATGATGTAATCGAGGTTGAGGGGAAGGTATTGGAACCATTACCGAATGCCATGTTCAAGGTAGAATTGGAAAATGGCCATAAAGTCCTCGCCCATATTTCTGGCAAAATGCGTATGAACTTTATCAGGATATTACCCGGAGACCGTGTTATGGTGGAATTATCACCCTATGACCTGAACCGCGGCAGGATAACATACCGTTTCAAATAAAGAATTTCTTTAGTGCTTATTTTAAGGAGGTAAATACGGTGAAAGTAAAACCATCAGTAAAACCTATGTGTGAAAAGTGTAAGGTAATCAAACGTAAGGGAAAAGTAATGGTAATTTGCGAAAATCCCAAACATAAACAGGTACAAGGCTAGAAAGCGGGAGGTGAAAGAATTTGGCAAGAATAGCGGGAGTAGATTTACCCCGGGATAAAAGGGTAGAAGTATCCCTTACCTATATTTTTGGTATAGGAAGGCCTTCTTCCCGGAAAATACTGGCAGAAGCAGGTATAAATCCAGATACTCGAGTGAAAGATTTAACAGAGGACGAAGTAGCCAAATTAAGGGAAATAATTGAAAAGAAGTATCAGGTTGAGGGCGACTTGCGCCGTCAAGTTAGTTTGGATATTAAGAGACTTATGGACCTGGGTTGTTATAAAGGTATCAGGCATCGTCGTGGGTTACCGGTTAGAGGGCAAAAAACCAAGACTAATGCTCGTACCCGCAAAGGGCCGAAACGCACTGTAAGCGGCAAGAAGAAATAGCTGGAAGGGGGATAAATGAGTGGCACGCAGAACAACAACTACCAGGGTTAAAAAACGTGAAAAAAAGAATATCGAACAGGGTATTGCCCATATTAAATCAACTTTTAATAACACCATGATTTCCATTACCGATAAACACGGTAATGCTATATCCTGGGCTAGTGCAGGTACAGTAGGATTTAAGGGTTCGCGTAAAAGTACCCCGTTTGCCGCCCAGCAGGCAGCAGAAAGTGCCGCCCGGGCAGCTATGGAACATGGGCTCAAAGAAGTAGAATGTTATGTAAAAGGTCCCGGTGCTGGACGCGAAGCAGCGATTAGGTCCCTGCAGGCTACCGGTTTGGAGGTAAGTGCTATCAAGGATGTTACTCCCATTCCGCATAATGGTTGCCGGCCACCTAAGAGAAGAAGGGTTTAAGGAGGTAATAGTACAAAGTGGGAAGATATACAGATGCAGTTTGCCGCCAATGCCGCAGGGAAGGAGAAAAACTGTTTCTTAAGGGAGACAGGTGTTATTCGGAAAAGTGTGCCGTGGAGAGAAAAAACTATGCACCTGGTGCACACGGACAGGGACGCAGGCAAAAAGTTAGTGAATATGGCCTGCAATTAAGGGAAAAACAAAAAACCAGAAGAACCTATGGTATACTGGAAAAACAGTTTCATAATTATTTTGTAAAGGCAGACCGTCAGCAGGGCATTACTGGTGCTAACCTCTTAATCTTGCTGGAACGGCGCCTGGATAATGTAGTTTACCGGCTGGGTTTTGCATCTTCCCGTAAAGAAGCCCGGCAACTGGTTAACCATGGCCATTTTACTATTAACGGCAAGAAGGCCACCATACCTTCTATGCTGGTAAGGGTTGGGGATGTTATACAGGTGAAGGATTCCAGTAAGGAAATGGTTAAATTCCAGGAACTTAAGGAACAGGCAGCCTATAAGACTCCCCCGGAGTGGTTAAGTGTAGATGCTGAAAACTTTACCGGCCGAGTATTGGCCTATCCTTTGCGCGAGCAGATAGATACGCCGGTAAACGAGCAACTAATTGTAGAGCTCTACTCTAGATAAAACACCTCTACTTTAGTAAGGAGGGATAAATTAGTGCTAGAGATGGAAAAACCGCGTATCGATTGTGTCGAAAAAGACAGCGATACCAATTACGGAAAATTTGTTATAGAGCCCCTGGAGAGAGGATATGGTACTACTCTGGGTAATTCCCTGCGTCGGGTATTATTATCGTCTCTGCCAGGAGCAGCAGTAACCTCGGTCAAAATCGATGGGGTACTGCACGAGTTTTCTACTATACCAAATATACTTGAAGATACTACCGAGATAATTCTTAATATTAAAAAACTTATCCTTAAATATGATGGCAATGAACGTAAGATAATTCGCCTGGAGCAACAGGGTAAAAAGCATATAACTGCAGCAGATATAACCCGGGATGCCGAGGTGGAAATATTAAATCCCGATTTGCATCTTGCCACCATGGATGAAGGTGCCCGCCTGGAAATGGAAATGACGGTGGAGCGAGGTCGCGGTTATGTCAGTGCAGACCAGCAAGCCTATAAAACTGAAGAAATTGTAGGATTAATACCCGTTGATTCCATTTTTACACCGGTAAATCGGGTGAATTATACGGTTGATAATGCCCGGGTAGGGAAAAGAACTGACTACGATAAACTTACTCTGGAGGTATGGACCAATGGCAGTATTAGTCCAGAAGAAGCTATCAGCCTGTCAGCCCAGATAATAATTGAGTACCTGAAACTCTTCACTGAAATTGATGATACTTACGCTGAAGTAGAAATACTGGTGGAAAAAGAGGAAGAGAAGAAGGATAAGGTGTTGGAAATTTCCATAGAAGAACTGGAGTTATCAGTTCGTGCTTCCAATGGCCTGAAGAGGGCAAATATTAATACCGTGGGTGATTTAATCGAGAAAACTAGGGAAGAGATGAGTAAGATTAGAAATCTCGGTCAGAAATCACTGGAAGAAATCGAAAACAAGCTTAAGGAATTGGACCTTACTTTTAAGAAACCGGAAGATTAGAAAGGAGGATCCCAGGTGGCTTATCGTAAATTAGGCTTAAGAAGTGATCACCGCAGATCAGTACTGAGGAATTCAGTAACTTCACTGCTGGATAAAGAAAAGATTGTCACTACCGAGACCAGAGCTAAAGAAATTAAGCGCTTGGCTGATAGAATGATTACCCTGGGTAAGAGAGGGGATTTACATGCCCGCAGGCAGGCAACGTCCTACCTTACTGACGAAGCGGTAATATATAAACTATTTAATGACCTTGCTCCCCGCTATGAAGAACGTCAGGGTGGTTATACACGCATTATCAAGATGGGCAATCGCCGAGGGGATGGTGCGCCCATGGCTGTTATAGAGCTGGTGGAATAGGATTAAATGATCCGGCTTGAGGGTGTCAGCTATACTTATCCACGGAGTAAAGAACCTGCGGTAAAGAAAGTAAGCCTGACCATCAGGGAAAATGAATTTATTGCTATCATGGGAAGAAACGGGTCCGGTAAATCAACTCTGACCCGTTTACTTAATGGCCTTCTTTCGCCCGATATGGGGGAAGTGATGGTAGATGGACTAAGCACCCTTAAACCTGAAAATCTAGTGGAGATAAGAAAACGGGTAGGGTTACTTTTCCCCGACCCTGATAGTCAACTACTTTCCAATCTGGTAGAGGAAGAGATAGCTTTTGGGCCGGAGAATCTGGGCCTTAATCCCATGGAAATAAGAAAAAGAGTAGATTCCGCTCTTAAAATGGTATCAATGGAGGATTATGCGAAATATCCTCCTTATCTTTTGTCCGGGGGTCAGAAACAAAAGATTTGTATTGCCAGTCTCCTGGCTATGCAACCGGCTTACCTGATTCTAGATGAACCCTTCTCTATGTTGGACCCTCGGGATAGAAAAGAATTGCTGGCTTTACTGCTTACCATGCGGCGGAAGCTGAATATTACTCTGATTTTGATTACCCATAAATTAGAGGATGCTATTAAAGCAGACCAAATTATCATAATGGAGCAGGCAGAAATAATAAAAGCAACCCACCCCCGGGAGATTCTAAAAATGGGTACCAGGATTGCTTGCCTGGGAATAGAACCTCTGGAATCAAGCGGTTTTATTGAACAACTGGAACGCGAAACTGGTGTAAGTTTAGCCTATGATATTACGGAGATTGAAAGCCTGGTGGAAGCTATATGCCATTTATCCTAGACAATGTTACTTTTACTTACCAAAAGGGTATGGTGTTTGCCCGGGAGGCTATAAAGGGTTTGAATCTTACTATTAATAATGGGGAAACCCTGGGGGTTATGGGGGCTACAGGCTCCGGCAAGTCCACTCTTTTGCAGTTGCTTATTGCTCTTTTAAAGCCTGAGCAGGGCAGAATATTTTATAACGGGCGTAATTTAGCTCAACTAAAAAGGAAAGAATTAGCGGCACTGCGGCAGGAAGTAGGGATGGTTCTTCAGTATCCGGAACAGCAGATATTTGCCGACCAGGTTTATGAGGAGATTGCTTTCGGCCCTCGTAATATGAAGCTTAATAGCCAGGAAGTCGACCAGAGGGTTAAGAAAGCTATGGGCCAAATCGGTCTTGATTTTACACGATATCGTGAACGCCGTACCATTGATTTAAGCAGTGGAGAGAAACGCAGGGTAGCTCTAGCCAGCATTTTGGCCCTTAAACCCCGCTACCTGCTCTTGGATGAACCTACCGCCGATCTTGATATGGAAGGGCGTAAGGCCATTTTAGGGTACCTTAAGGATTTAAATCAGCAGGATAATGTTACGATTGTTATGGTCACTCACCAATTAAGCCACCTCATACCTATCTGCCAGCGCCTGGTAGTTTTGGATGAGGGACGTCTGGTTATGGACATACCGATCGGAAAGATCCTGGAATGTTATGACAGCTTAAGACAACTGGGTATAGAATTACCTGCTCACCTGGAAGCAGCCTCCCGTTTACAGCAACGGGGCTTTAACTTCAGCGGCGAAGACCTTAGCATCGCAGGTATAGCCAGGCAGATAGCACAGCAATTAGGAGTGGAATTTAATGTTTAGAAATATCAGCCTGGGGCAGTATATACCGGTTGATTCTTTCCTACACCGGTTGGATCCACGCAGTAAAGTTCTGGCCACTTTATTTTTTATCCTGGCTATTTTTGCTGCCTCGTTACCTTGGGAGCTGGCTCTGGTATACCTGGCAGCATTTCTGCTGCTTCTTTTGAGTTCTGTGCCCATTAATGAATTCTGGCCTACCTTCAAACCATTTTTTATTATCATCCTGATAACAGTTATTTTTCAATTACTCTTTATACCCGGTCGGCATCTGTTTCATTTTTATTTCATAAGTATTAGTTATGAAGGGTTAATGGTAGCAATCTCGTTCACTTTAAGATTTATTCTCCTACTCTTTATTGTTAGATTACTGACAGCTACTACTTCACCGATAGCAATGATGGATGGAATGGAGCATCTGCTAAAACCTCTGCGTAAGTTGGGGTTAGCAGTACATGAGTTGATAATGATTATGACCATCAGCTTGCGCTTTATCCCTTTGTTTATTGAAGAAGCCCAGCGCATAAGGAATGCCCAGCTCTGTCGGGGAGCAGATTTTCGAGCGGGAAGTCTGTCTCATCGTATACAGTTAATTTTCGCCTGGCTACTACCACTCCTACGCGTTTCTATGCAACGAGCCCTGAATTTAAGCCAGGCTATGGAAGCCCGAGCCTACCAGGGGGGAGAAGGTAGGACCCGCCTTAATGTCCTGCAATTAGGGACTCATGATTACCTCTATTCGCTATCTATGATAGCGTTTTTTATAGTAATACAAATTTAAGGTAGATTAGGCTAGCTTTCCTACTGCATCTAACATATGTTTAGAACGTAATCAAAAATAAGCAGTTATAGGTGCAGCCTCATTATAAAAGGTTTTAATTCCGGCTTAATCCGTTATGTTTTGATAGTGGCAGGAATGGTCTTATCTTTTGGCGAAAGGATATGAAGGTAAATAAAACATAATATGGTTATGGTACATTTATTTGGGTGGAGGATTACTAAATGGGTAAGTCAGTAAATCTCGAGGGGTATCTTGACATTTTAAATAGCGTAAACTTTGGGAGTACTATTTCTTTAGGCCGGGAAGTGGAAAAACAGGCCAGGAAAAGACCTGGGCATCCGGCATTTCTATACCAGGAACAAATTATCAGTTATGAGGAATTTAATCGTCAGGCTAATCGTTATGCCAGTTTCTTTCACAGTAAGGGTTATAAAAAAGGTGATGTAGTAGCCTTGTTGATGGATAATTGCCCGGAGTACCTGATGATAGTTACCGGATTGGCTAAAATAGGGGTAATCACCGCATTAATTAATACTGGCGTACGGGGCGAAGTATTAGCGCAGGGTATAAATCTAGCTGAAGCCCGTTCAATGATTATAGGAGGTAATTTTATTGACCTTTACCAGACCATAGCCCAACGTCTGCGCTTCCGGTCTCCGGGGTTAGTATATGTTGATGGGCCCCAACCGGCTCTCGAATTACCATCCTCTTTGCAAAGTCTGCCCCTTTTACTGGGAGAATGCAGTAAGGAGAACCCCTCTCCTGGTGCCCCAATACAGGGTGGAGATATTTTAGTATACTTATATACCTCAGGCAGTTATGGATCCCGCAAGGCGGTACCAGTAAGCCATCAGAGGTTTTGGATGGTGGGACAGCAACTGAAAAACTTTGGTTATTTAGATGAAGATAGTATTCAATACATGTGCCTGCCGCTGTACTATAATAGTGGTTTTACAGTCTGCTTTTCCGGAATGATAATAACCGGTAGTACGATGGTTATAAAAGAGGAATTTTCGGCTACCCGCTTCTGGTCCGATATTTGCCGCTACCAGGCTAATTATTTTATTGGGGTAGGGGAAATGTTCCGTTACCTATATAGTCAGGAAGAACTTGAGAATGACGCTGATAATCCCCTGGAAATAATAATATGTAACGGTATGTGGGAGAATCTAATTGAACCATTTAAACTGCGTTATGGCATCAAGCATATGATAGAGATTTACGGTACTACGGAGAATATAGGGAGCTTTTTTAATCATGAAGAAATTCCAGGAATGTGCGGTAATCTAAGTATATTAAACCAACGTCAGGGAGAAGTGGTGCGTTTTAATTTTGATAGTAGTGAGTTAGTACGTGATCAGGATAACTGCCTGATTAAGTGTAATCCGGGAATGGTAGGGGTATTGCTATGCGAGATTAACGAGATTAATACTTTTCATGGGTATGTAAATGATCTGCCGGCTACCGAGGCAAAAATTGTCCGTAACGCTTTCAGTAAAGATGATGCCTATTTAAATACCTACGACCTCATGGAATTACATGAAAATGATTATATATCATTTGTTGACCGCCTGGGGGATACTTATCGCTGGAAGGCTAAAACGGTGTCGGCAGAACAGGTGGCTGATGTAATCGTGAAGTTTTTTGGGCCTATTGAAGATGCCAGTGTTTACGGGGTGAAAATTCCAGGACATGAAGGGCGCTGTGGTATGGCGGCACTGACATTCATGGAAGATGAGACTATGGATTGGAAACGGTTTCTAAACTATCTTAATCGCCGTATGCCTGAACATGCTCGTCCGATATTTATTCGCATCTGCCAACAGGTAGATTATAAATACAACCTGGAAGAAGTTAAGCCACAATTGCAGCAGGAAGGTTTCGATATAACCAGGGTAAAGGACCCCATTTTCTTTTTACATCCCCAGAAGGATGCCTATTTGCCACTGACAGCGGATATTTATAACGATATTATAGCAGGTAAGATAAGTTTTTAATTAGAAAATAACTTTCTTTGTTATCCTGAACCTCCCTTGTCATCCTGAACGAAGTGAAGGATCTTTCAACGGAATATCATATCAGATCCTTCGCTACGCTCAGGATGACACCCACGGAAGCCACGGGAATTTTCATTGGTGGTTGTGGCCTCCGGCCATGGGGGGTTAATTTGAAAATAGGTGCTAACAACAAAGTTATTGTGGTAAATAACTTCGAATTATAACTTGATTAATTGTCTGGAGTGGAATTCTCATTTCCACTTCACAATTAGGAGGGGCTGTTTATGAATATGCTGGAATACCAGCAGCAGTGCTGGAGCAAGTCGTTGGATTACTGGCAGGAAATTAATCCTTGTCTGCGTAATGTTTCCCGAACCGTTCGCTACCTCGATATTTTAAACCAGATACGAAATCCAAACCCGAAATGGTCAACCCCCAACAATATTATTTATGAACACCAAACGCTGCGTCTTCGGCATTTCCCCAACCGTCGGCATAGTGATGCTAAACGGCCGGTATTAATTTTGCCACCTCAGGCCGGGCACCATTCCAACCTGGCGGATTACTCGCCAGCGCAGAGTCTGGTTCGGGTTTTCCAGCGTTATGGTTATGATGTCTATGTAGCCCAATGGATTTCCGCTACGCTCGAGTTCAAGGATTTAGGTATGAATGATATTATCCGCTTGACCGATGAGGCGGTAGATCAAATACGAGAGCGTACCGGTATTTATAAAATACATTTAGTAGGACAATGCCAGGGAGGATGGCAGGCCAGCATCTACACCTCACTTTTTCAGGACAAAATATCTACCCTGGTTACCGCTGCGGCGCCTATAGATGTTTATGCTGCTCCTTCCGCTATAGTAGATGATGCCCAATTACCTATGAGTTTTTTTGAGTTTATGGTGGCTATTAACCAGGGACTGATGTCGGGTAAATACATTCTCTGGGGATTTAAGAACATGCAGGCTGAGGAGCATTATGTACGCAAATATTTCCGCCTGTGGAATATGATTGAGAAAAATGATGATGAAGCCATCAAGCGTTTTATCCATTTTGAGAATTGGTATGAATATACCCAGATGCTGCCAGGCAAGTTTTACCTGGATATTATCAAAAACATTTTCAAGGAGAATAATCTTACCAAACCAGGTAGTTTCAAATTGGATGGACGGCCAGTAGATTTGCGTAATATTACTAGCCCGGTAATAATAATAGCTGGGAAAAAGGATCATATTACCCCCCCGGCCCAGGCTTTCGCTTTAAAAAATTGCATCAGCACCCCTAAAGAAGACATAGTGGAAATTTTGACTGAAGGTGGGCATATTGGTACCTTGATGGGCACAGAAGCGCTACGGGAAGATTGGACCGCTGTAAATGAAGTACTGAAATTAGCCATATAAGGAGGAGCCCATTTGGTCAGGATTAAGATGACGGTAGAATATGATGGCAGCAGGTATCACGGTTTTCAGATACAGCATAATGCTAATACGGTGCAGGCGGAATTGGAAAATGGAATAAAGCGTCTTACCAGTGAACAAGTATCCATCATCTGTGCCGGTCGTACTGACTCTGGGGTTCACGCTCTGGGGCAGGTTGTTGCCTTTGATACGCAGACAAGCATTCCTGGGGATAAATGGCAGTTTGCCCTTAATAGTTTTTTACCGGCAGATATTCAAATTATCGAAAGCAGTCAGTGTAATCCGCATTTCCATCCGCGTTTTGATGCCCGGAGCAAGACCTATCATTACCTGCTTTACCGGCAGAGTAAAGGTCGCATCTTCTATCGCAACTATGCTCTATATAATACCGATATTTTAGATATAATAGCTATGCAAGTAGGCGCTCAGTTACTGGAGGGCAGGCATAATTTCAAATCTTTTTGTGCCAGTGGTTCCAGTGTCAAAACATTTGAACGCAGTATATATCGCTGTAAGGTGATAGAAAATGAACCTTTTCTGTGCCTGGAAATTAAGGCAGATGGTTTTTTATATAACATGGTAAGAATTATCATGGGTACTCTGTTAGAAATCGGGCGAGGTAATTACCAACCCGAAACCATAAAAGATATTATTGCTGCCCAGGATCGCACCAAGGCTGGTCCCACCGTGCCTCCCCAGGGGCTTTACCTGGTGGAGGTAGAATATTAATTAGAAAACAACTTTCCTTGTCATCCTGAACGAAGTGAAGGATCTTTCGCGGGAATATCATATCGAAAGGGAGCATCATTAAGGAAAAGGAATCTATGTAAATCGTAATAATCTTAAGCAAATCTGCGTCTTAAAAATAAATTTCAGAAAGTAGCGGGGTTTTATTGACAAGGGCAGGTGAATTTGGCTATTATTAAAAGGCAGTCTT
>CAZAZH010000007.1:0-36495 GCA_964489585.1 uncultured Syntrophomonas sp. | reverse complement strand
CCGTCCCCCTGTAAACCCTGTCATCTGCTGGCTATAGAATGGTAATCATCGGTGCGGGCAATAACCTGGCAATCTTGCATTATACGGGCTTCACTGTCCTGCCAGGTATGGGAACCGATATTTAACCGTCTTATTCCCACAAAATTAAAGCGGTCGGTAGAGTAAATCCTTATATTATTTCTTACACAATCCCGGCAGAACTCTACATCTTCACCTGCATTCAGATTACGGAAGCGGATACGTTGTATAACGTCTTTTCTGATGAGCATAGTTGCTCCAGTAACCTTTTCCACAAAGCTGTCTTCACGGCCTGGTGCGAAAAGAGCCAGAGTCCTGCTGCCTTCGAAATAGAGAAACCAACTGGCTTTACCCACCACTCCTGCCCCGCTATTTTCCAGCGCTGCTACGGCATTATTTAAATATGCAGGAGCATAGTAATCATCATCGTCGAATTTGGCTATATAACCATAGGCAGCTTGGTTGGTAGCATAATTAAGACATGCGCCCTGCCCAATTTTATCATCTAGTCTAAATATTCTCACCTGTTGGTATTGGGCTATTTGCCTTTTCCACTGCTCTAGATTAATAGAATTATTATTTACTATAATAATTAACTCTTTAGGTGAAAAATCTTGCCGCAAATAGTTATTAAGAATGTTTTGCAGGTAAGCGGGGCGTTTAGTACAGGTTACAATTGATACTCCACGCAGGTTTGCCTGCGGTAGAGTATGGGCATTGATCCGATACGACCTTTTTCCCCCCATAGTTATAATCGGGTTACCCATTTAATGACCCCCTGATAAATTTGTTTTGTTTTAGTAAGCAGGTTGTTTCCGATTAATGATTTATCACTAAGGCTTAAGATGTCGGGATAAACTGGACACCAGGCGTTTAAACTCATCGGAATGTAATTGTAAATTTTCACGTTCCAGAACATAAGCTGGTATTTCCTGTTCTAAAACCCAATCCAGAAATTCAACTTCGTCCATGTCTATAATTACCTCGGTCATAATTGCCTGATCATAATCGACCAGGTAGGTGACTTGGCCATCAAATATGATGTTCCTCGGTTGCAGGTCTCCCTGGTAAACCCCCAGTTGTTTTTGCTCAAATAAAGCTAGAAGAATATCTGCCAGTACAGGTTGGCCATGGGGGATAATCCTTTCTTCGATAAAGTAAGGCCTGCCGTTATCCAGTTTTCCATTAGTTAGAAGCCGGGGACAACTTTTGCAGTGATGAGAATTAAGGTATTTTATGACTTGCACTTCGTCATCCAGGGTTCGTAATTTCATTTTATTAGGGCAAACTTCAATTTTAATGATTTGCTTATCAGATAGTCCAATATTGTGGGTATTACTTTCCGATTCTAATAAATTAAAAGTAATACCATCTACCGTAATCGATTCTAAGAAAGGTCCTTCATTATGGTGCATCTAAATCACCCCTTGATAAACCCTTACATTTTCATCATATTCTTTTACCGGGGAATCGGTGTCATAAGGCTAGTTCTACCTACTATTACGTTGCATAAAACTTAGGGGCAAAGCTCAAAATACAAGTAAATAGTTAAAGGAGGCATTAAATATGCAGGTAAAAGTTGCTGAATTTGTTGGTGAGTCACCGAATGGCTGGCAGGAAGCTATAGAAAATGCAGTAAGCGAAGCTTCAAGGAGTTTAAACAATATAACTGGTGTGGAAGTTTATAATTGGACGGCAGATTGCCAGCAGAATAGGATTATTGAATACAAAGCTAACATTAAAATAGCTTATGTAGAGTAACCTCCTAATGCTGTTTCTAACAACATCTCTCAGGAGATGTTGTTTTTCGATTACAGCATAAGCATGGTGAAAAATGCCAATACTAACAGGAGGCGAGTTTTTTGGAAATACCAAATGCAGAAGAATTAAAACAGGCAGAAACAGATGAATATAATAGCCTGGTACAACAGATTAAACCAAAGCCACCCCTGTTAAAACACTGTTTCTGGGCTTTTGTGATCGGAGGACTCATCTGCATGCTGGCCCAGATAATACTAAATTTCCTGCAGGCTGGCGGAATGGGTCAGACTAATGCCAGTTCAGTAACTGCAGTAATTATGATATTTTTGGGAGCTCTATTAACTGGTATTGGGGTTTACGATGAACTGGGAAAAAGAGCGGGGGCGGGCTCCATAGTACCTATAACGGGCTTTTCCAATGTTATTGTGGCATCAGCCATGGAATTTAAACGGGAAGGCTATGTTTTTGGAGTGGGAGCCCGTATTTTCAGTATTGCTGGTCCTACCCTGGTTTTCGGTTTTGTCGTTTCTACCCTGATTGGGCTAATAAAAGTGTTGTTTATGTAAGGTGTGAGGAGTTAGGAGTTAGGGGAAGAAGTGAGAAGCAAGGGGTGCGGTTTGTAGGGAGACCCCCTGGCACTAAGCGGCTATATATTAGCACTGTTGTCAAATCAAGATTGGGCTGAGTGTCGGGCTACTCTACCGAGCTATTTATGCCGCTGGTGATGGTGGTAAGATGGAGGTTATTATGCCGGGACCCAAGAAAAAAGGTATGCAAACAGTAGTATTTGACAATCCCCCGATTCTGGCATCATGGGCTTCCCTGGTGGGGCCAAAAGAAGGGGAAGGACCGTGGGGAAATGATTTTGATCTAATAATGCCAGATTATCTGCTGGGGGAGGAAACCTGGGAAAAAGCTGAAAACCAAATGCTTAAGCAAACCGTGGAGCTGGCTTTAAATAAAGCTAGCCTGCAGCCTCATGAGGCGGAATTATTACTGGCAGGTGACCTGTTAAATCAACTGGTGACATCAAATTTTGCCGCGGCAAAACTGAACATACCATTCCTGGGACTGTATGGAGCTTGTTCAACTATGGTTCAAGCCTTGTTGACTGGTTCTATGTTAATTGACGGAGGCTTTTTTGAACGAGTAGTGGCAGCGGCTTGCAGTCATCACTTTTCAGCGGAAAGGCAATTCCGTTTTCCTACCGAACAGGGAGTACAGAAACCTCTCACTTCCCAATGGACAGCCACCGCTGCCGGTGCTGTAGTTTTGGAATCATCAGGGTCAGGGCCACGGATTACCAGTGCTACGATTGGCAGGGTAATAGATATGGGGCAAAGCGATGTTAATGACATGGGAAGTGCCATGGCCCCGGCAGCAGTAGATACTATTAAAATGCATCTGCAGGATCTTAACCTGTTACCTGATTACTATGATTTAGTAGTAACCGGAGATCTGGGTAAAATAGGATTGGCTATTCTGGGCCAGCTTTTTGGCAAAGAAGGTGTAGTCCCCCCGCCCAATCACAGTGATTGCGGAGTTTTGCTATTTGATGAGAAACAAGAGATTGGCGCTGGAGCAAGTGGTTGTGGCTGTTGTGCTTGTATGTTCTGTGGTCCTTTACTAAAGAAAATGATTAAGGCAGAGATTAAAAAGCTGCTGCTGGTAGGTACCGGAGCTCTGATGAGTCCTACTACCAGTTTTCAGGGCAGTACTATTCCGGCAATAGCTCATGCGGTAGCGATTGAGTATTAAATAGTCGTCGGTCCTCAGACGTCAGACGTAAGGGGATTTTAATAGTCGTAACTGGTCAGATGTGCGGAACGATTCGGAGGTGAGTACGATGTCACTAATAATGGCATTTTTAATTGGGGGTAGTCTTTGCCTGATTGGGCAACTACTGATAGACCTGACTAAACCAAGCATAACACCTGGGCATATTTTGGTGCTATTTATTACTGGCGGTGCCATACTTAGTGGTTTAGGTCTTTATAAACCGCTGGTTGATATTGGCGGGGCAGGTGCCACTATTCCTCTTTCCGGCTTTGGTCACTTATTAACGCAGGGAACATTAAAAGCAGTTGAACAAAAAGGGCTTTTGGGTGCTTTTAGTGGCGGTGTAGAAGCTGCTGCTGCCGGAATAGCAGCAGCCGTAATCTTCGGCTATGTAGCTGCAGTTATATTTAATCCTAAGGAATAAATCCTCTTGTGCCGCCTTTTATCGGTATTTTGTAAGTGGTGAATTGAGCGATAGCGAACCTGAGTGTTGCCCGATAGGTACTTCAATATATTCGGGGTATCACGGGAAAGGAGGACAAAATATGAAGCGAGTGGGGATACCACACGGCCTTTTTTATTATTATTACTATCCTCTATGGAAGACCTTTTTTACTGATTTGGGTGCCAATGTAATATCATCTTCGGAAAGCAATCGTCTTACCCTGGACCAGGGCATAAAACTGGCTGTAGATGAAACCTGCCTGCCCATTAAGGTATATTTTGGCCATGTTCAGGAACTTTGTCAGCAGGATTTGGATTATATCTTTATTCCGCGTTTGGTAAGTGTAGAGCCTAAAAGTTATATATGCCCTAAATTTATGGGGATTCCTGATATGATAAGAGCTGCCATCGATAAACTGCCCCCGCTAATAGATATTACGATAGATGTGAGCAAAAGCGATCGCCCCCTTAAACAGGATATTATGAGGGTTGGCTCCCTGTTTACTAACAATAATAACCTGATTAAGCGGGCCTACCTCCATGCTTGTCAAGAAAACCGCTTCTGCCGTTTGTTAGCTCGGGAAGGATACACTATGGCCGAAGCTATTTCTTTATGGGAAGGGCAGCAGATAAAGGATACAGCTAGCGGCGACCTGAACATTGGAGTACTGGGCCATGGCTATTCCCTGTATGACTCCTATATAAGTATGAACCTGATAGAACGGTTAAGGAAGATGGGATGCAGGGTTTTTCTCCCGGAATCACTGGATACCGGTTGCATAGAACAACAGGCAGCTACGGTCCCTAAGCGGGTATTTTGGACCCTGGGGCGTAAAATGGTGGGCAGTGCTTTATATATGGATAAGCGACCAGATATAGATGGAATTATCTATCTGGCTTGTTTCGGCTGCGGTCCCGATTCTTTGATTGGGGAAATTATCGAGAACAAGGTAGAAAACAAATCATTTATGATGTTAACCATAGATGAACATAGTGGAGAAGGCGGACTGGTTACCAGACTGGAGGCCTTCTGTGATATGTTACGGAGAAGGAGGATGCTTGGTGAAGGTAACCTTCCCGCATATGGGTAATGCCCATATTCCTATAAAGGCATTATTAAAGGGTTTAAAACTGGAGGTTATTCCTCCCCCACCAATAAGTAAAAGAACTATGGAACTGGGGGTAAAGTACTCTCCTGAGTTTGCCTGTTTACCATTAAAGGTTAATATGGGTAATTTTATTGAAGCTATAGAAGTCGGGGCAGATACTATTGTTATGGCCGGGGGTTGGGGACCATGCCGTTTCGGCTACTATGCCCAGGTGGAAAGAGATATCCTTAAAAACCTGAATTATGATTTCCATATGGTCATCCTGGAAGCTCCTGACTCACGACTATCTGATTTACTTAAGCAGTTAAAATCCCTGGGGGAAAACGTTAGCCTGTGGGAAGCCTTAAAAGCGATAAAATTTGCCTGGTATAAGCTTAATGCAGTGGAGACACTGGAGAAGCAATTTGAATATTGCTTACCTCGGGCCATTGATAAAGATGCGGTTGAAAGAATTTTTGATGAAGGTTTGGAAAACATTGATCAGGCCGATAGACGTGAAGAAGTTAATAATTTTACCAGGATAAGCTTAGAAAAAATGCAGGAACAGCCGTGCCACAATCAACCAGTTCTTAAAATTGGACTGGTGGGGGAAATATATACCATACTGGAACCTGCTACTAATTATGATGTTGCCCGCTATATGGGTAGACTGGGTGCCGAGGTTACACGCTCCATTTATATGAGTGATTGGGTTAATGACCATTTGTTAGGCGGGTGGATTAAGAAATCCCGGCATGCTGAAATAATTAACTGTGCCAGTCCTTATCTAAACTATTGGGTTGGTGGTCATGGTCGGGAAACAGTTGGTTATACAGTAGATTTTGCTCGTAAAAAATATGATGGAGTGGTGCAGATTGGACCTTTAACTTGTATGCCGGAAATTGTTGCCCAGTCAGTATTGGGCAAGGTTAGTGAGAGGGAAGGAATACCGTGTATGACTATGTATTTTGATGAACATTCCGGTCAGACTGGTATATATACTCGCCTGGAGGCATTTATTGATATGCTGCAGAGAAAATCGTACTTGCAGTCATCGTTGAGTACGAAAATAGGTGTTGATAACGAAGTTGTCTTGTAAATCTGCGAACTTGATTAATGTAGGGTGAGGAGCGAGGAGCGAGGAGCGAGGGAAAGCTTTTAAGGGAGGCTATCATTTTGCATTACTATCTCGGAGTTGATATAGGCTCAGTAAGCAGTAATTTTGTACTTATGGACCAGTACGGCAATATCAGGGAAAAAGTATACCTGCGTACCCTGGGTAACCCGGTAAAAGCTATTAAAGACGGTTTTGCCCAAATTAAATCACGGCAGGATGGACCGCTTGACATTCGCGGGGTTGGCACTACCGGCAGCGGTCGCCATTTGGCCGATGTTTTGCTCGGTGCGGATGTAGTGAAAAATGAAATCACCGCTCATGCAGTGGCGGCATCGGCAATTTTTCCCGGTGTTCGTACCATAATAGAGATTGGTGGTCAGGACTCTAAAATAATAATTCTAAAAAATGGTATAGTACAGGACTTTGCTATGAACACAGTGTGTGCTGCCGGTACCGGTTCATTTCTGGATCAACAGGCAGCTCGTTTGAACATAGCCATAGAGGATTTTGGCGATTATGCTATTCGCTCACGTCAGGGAATTAGAATAGCCGGTCGTTGTGGGGTGTTTGCTGAATCCGATATGATTCATAAACAGCAAATGGGTTACCCGGCCGAAGATATAATTATGGGGCTGTGCGAGGCCCTGGTAAGAAACTATCTAAATAATGTAGGCAAGGGAAAGAAAATAGAGGAACCCATAGTATTTCAGGGCGGGGTGGCGGCCAACGCCGGGATAAAAAAGGCCTTTGAACAGGTACTACACAGTAAGGTGCTGGTGCCGGAACCCTATGAAGTTATGGGGGCTATAGGCTCGGCTATGCTGGCTCAGGAGGAAAGAGCGCAGAGCCAGGCTCCGGGTAATTACCGGGGAGATGATTTCATTCTGGAGGGCGAATTCAAGTCCAGCAGTCACGAATGCAAGGGTTGCCCCAATCTTTGTGAAGTAGTATGCATTAAACGTAATCAAGAAATATTAGCCTACTGGGGCGACCGCTGCAAAAAGTGGGAGAACTCCATTAACCGTCAGGATAAGCTGCAGGTAATATAAAAGCAGATGTCGGACGTTAGAATGAGGAGTGAGATAGGCGTAGAAAATAGTTGCGGAAAATAGCGTGTTAAAAGCACCGTCCCCTTAACACGGTTGTCTAAGTTAATTTTCTAGTATAGCCAGGATCTGTTCTTCCAGGTGCTGTTTTTCGGTTCCTGATGGGGTGGTAGATAGATTTATTTCCAGCTTTATGCTGGCGGGGCGGGCGGAGAGCACATAAATGCGGTCAGCCAGCAGCAGGGCCTCATTTATATCGTGAGTGACAAATAAAATCGAAGGCTGATAGCGCTGCCGTATGTCTTTTAACCAGAGCTGCATTTTATGCCGGGTAATGGCATCTAAGGCCGCAAAAGGTTCGTCCAGAAGCAGGATATCACTGGCAAATAGATAGGTTCTAAGCAGTGCCACCCTTTGGCGCATACCTCCAGATAGTTGCCTGGGATAAAGCCCGGCAAAGTCCTGCAGGTTGAAATCCTGCAGGTATTGCCAGGCAGTCTCCCGGGCTTCTTTTTTGTTAAGGCCTTTCAAAACCAGGGGAATACACACATTATCCAAGATATTCTTCCAGGGTAGTAAAAGGTCTTTTTGCTGCATGTAGCTGACCCGTCCGGTTAGCCCAGTCCAATCTTTACCGTCGATATAGACACTGCCGTGGTCAGGTTTAAGTAAGCCGGCGACAATATTTAAAAGCGTACTCTTACCACAGCCGCTTGGCCCCACAATAACCGCAAACTCTTTATCATGCAGTTCGATAGTAAGGTTATCCAGGGTATGGACACCCTCCAGGGTTTTACTTACATTGGTAACCTTTAATCTGACCAAATTAATCTCTCTCCTAAAAGTAAAATAAATATTTACGGCAGATATTTATTGGTAAAGGCTTTATCCGGGTCGATATTCTTGTCAATCAGCTTATTCTCATACATGAAGTTCGCGTAGTTTTTCCAGACTTCCTCTTTCATTTCGCCCCAGCGGGGAGCATCAGCCTGGTACTCGTTAGCCAGGTATTTCTGGCTGGCCATAACCAAATTGCGATCCAGGTCAGGCTCATTTTTCAATAACATTTCTGCGGCTTCCTCAGGATTTTCTATAGCAAACTGGTAGCCTTTACTGCAGGCTCGCATAAATTTTTGTACCAACTCCGGGTTTTCCTTAAGCATTTTCTCACTGGTGATAATCACCGGGGTGTAAAAATCCAGGGCCGGGTTTTCATCCCTTAGTTTGATGAAATTTAAGTCCAGGTTGCGCTGCTCAGCCTCTACGCCAGTCCAGCCCCAGTAGATCCAGGCGAAATCTACACCTTTATGCATACTGGTAAAAAAATCAGCTTCGCCTATGTTGAGCATTTTTACTTTGCTATAATCAGCCTGGTATTTATTCATAAGGGCCTTGATTACTGCGGTTTCGGCTGGTGATCCCCAGCCACCGTAGCTCTTACCTTCAAAATCCTTGGGTGATGTAATCCCTTTTTCAACTGGTGAAGCAAAACCGGAGGTATTATGCTGAATAACTGCAGCCAATGCAATTATCGGGATATCCTGGGAACGGGCTATGGTAACTTCCTCCTGGTAGCTGATACCAAAATCCCCTTTATCCGCAGCCACCAATTGTGACGTTCCTCCTCCGCTGGGCTGCATTATCTGTACATCCAGTCCTTCATCTTTAAAATAACCTTTATCTTTAGCTACATGAAGTCCGGTATGATTAGTATTGGGCAGCCAGTCGAGTAATAGAGTTACCTGAGTAAGGGCCTGTTTATCCTGGGATGGCGGGTTTTTACTGCAACCAGCCAGGGGGGTTAGCAATAGGCCTACAATTATGAGTAAGGTCAACAGTTTTTTCATACTTAGTTCTCTCCTTTACCAATTAATTTTCCCATATCTGTCCTAAATGTTTGCGGTTCCATGGCACCAGCAGGTATTCCAACAAATCAATCAGTTTGACCAAAAGTAGGCTTAAAAGGCAGATAACCACCACTGCAGCCAATACCCGGTCAATGGCAAACTGTTTTTGTTGCAGGGTCATGTAGTATCCCAGTCCCCGGTTAGAGCCCAGCCATTCTGCTATTACGGCCGCCATTATACTGTAGGTGGCGGCTATTCTAATGCCGGAAAAAAATGACGGCATTGCAGCCGGTAGTTTTACCATGGTAAAGGTTTTAAAACGGCTAGCCCCCATAGAACGGAATAGACTGATTTGATCCGGGTCTACGGTGTTAAGTCCGTCACTGAAACTGATAACCATGGGAAAGAAGCAGACCAGGATTACTACCAGTATTTTGGGGAGCAGGCCAAATCCAAACCAGATAGTAAACAAGACCGCCAGAACAATCAGGGGAATAGTCTGGGATATTATTAAGAGGGGATAAACTGCCCGGTTTAACCAGAAGAGAGTGTCCAGTAAGAATGCCATTATAAAGGCAATGGCGATCGCCAGTATAAAACCGGATATAGCTTCCAGTAAGGTCATACTACCGTGAAACCACAGCATGGGGTAGGTTTTTGTCATGGTAACCAGAACCTGGCCAGGACCGGTCAGGATGTAGCCGGGTATATGATAAATCCTGACCCCCAGTTCCCATATGGCTAGCAAAATTAGAAAGGCCACTATGGGTGCAGTTTTATTAGCGATATTTGCCGATTTTCTCATTGATGGTCACTCCATCCGGGCTGTAGTCAATTTTTATAATCGATACTATGCGGTTGGCACCAGCTTCTACGCAAGCTTGCTGGGCTTTTTTAACCAGGTCTAGTAAGCTGTCCAGGTCTCCCTCAATAGTAGTTTCCATTGGTCCTACAACATGCGGCAATCCACTTGCCTGAATAAGGTTAATTACTTTATCTACTACTGAATAAACCTGGTCCTGGGAAACCATGGGCAGTATTTGCAGGCTAAGGTTGGCATTGGGCAAGAAGCCACCCCCCTTTCTAAAAAAAATAGCTGCTCTATTGCAGAAAAGAGCAGCCTTAAAGTGCCAAAAAACTCTTGTCCCTACGCTGGCATTACCCAGATCAGGTTCAAGGGTAAGGACTACCGTCCACTCTCAGCCGGACTGTTCCAGCTCCCCTCTGTCTTAAAGTGCATTATACTATTATGTGATACGCCGGTCAATCGGGGAAGCACGGGGACGGTTCTTTTGCTTCCTTGCAAGGAAGCAAAAGAACCGTCCCCGTGCTTCCCCGATTGCTACTTGCAGGGCAGCTAATCCTGTGGTAAACTAATTTCCGTATACTTTAATTAAATATATGAGAGGAGAGATTAGTTGAGATGAGTAGAGCCGAGCTAACCAAGATCATTCTGCCGGAGGAGAAGATACCAAAATTCTGGTATAACGTGCAGGCAGATATGCCCAATCCGTTGGCACCCCCTTTGCATCCCCAGACTATGCAACCAATAACCCCGGCAGATTTGGAACCTATATTTGCACGGGAACTTATTGCTCAGGAAGTTTCTAGCGAGAGGTATATTGAAATACCTGTAGAAGTTCGCGACCTTTATAAACAATACCGGCCATCACCGTTATTCCGGGCGCATAACCTGGAAAAGGCCTTGGACACAAACTGTCGCATTTATTACAAGTATGAGGGCGTTAGTCCGGTGGGCAGCCATAAATTAAACTCAGCTCTGCCCCAGGTATTCTTTAACAAAGTCCAGGGGATTAAGAGAATAAGTACGGAAACAGGTGCAGGACAATGGGGTACTGCACTATCACTGGCCTGTAAGTTGTTCGGACTGGAGGCCATGGTATATATGGTGAAAGTAAGTTATTTTCAGAAACCTTATCGTCGTTCCATAATGGAGCTCTATGGGGCTACCTGCATACCCAGTCCCAGCAATTTGACGGCAGCCGGACGCCAGGCTCTGGAAAAAGACCCGGATACTCCCGGTAGTCTGGGAATGGCTATTAGTGAAGCGGTGGAAGATGCCGTTTCCAGAGACGATACCAACTACTCTCTGGGTAGTGTTCTTAATCATGTGTGCATACACCAGAGTATAATTGGGCAGGAAGTAAAGCTGCAGATGGAAATGGTGGATGATTATCCTGATGTAGTGATTGGCTGTTGTGGCGGAGGAAGTAACTTTGCCGGTATTGCTTTTCCTTTTATACCGGATAAACTGGCAGGTAAAAAGGTTCGCCTGCTGGGAGTTGAACCAGCGGCCTGTCCTACTCTTACCAAAGGCGTATTTGCTTACGATTATGGTGATGTGGCCGGGCTTACTCCGGCTATGCAGATGTATACCCTGGGACATGATTTTGTACCTTCGGGAATTCATGCCGGAGGATTAAGATACCATGGGGAATCCCCGCTGGTCAGCCAACTTTATCACGATGGCCTAATCGAGGCCATAGCGGTAAAGCAAAACCCCACTTTTGAGGCAGCTATGCTCTTTGCTCGCACGGAAAGCATTGTCCCGGCTCCGGAATCAGCCCATGCTATTCGCGCAGCTATTGACGAGGCCCTGAAGGCCAGGGAAGAAGGGGTTGCCCGCACTATAGTCTTTAATCTGAGCGGTCATGGTAACCTGGATCTATATTCTTACGATAAATTCCTGGCCGGGGAAACTGAAGATGTTGAGTTTTCCGATGAGGAACTGGCTGTCAGCGTAAGAAATTTGCCAGTTGTGAAATAATAAAAGACCAATTGCTAACCCCGGTCTATTACTAGGCCGGGGTTTTTATAACTTTAAAGGTTGGTTGCCTTCGTATAAATATTTAGAAAAGGATGTTTTTTAGTTTTGCTTTCCCAGCGCTTATTGGTACTTACGGAAATGATAATTATGGGTGAGCCTACCGCCGATATAGGAGCGGATCATGGGGAACTGGCCAAATTTCTGGTGGAAAAGCAATTAGTCCCCCGGGTTATTGCTAGCGAATTAGGGGATGGGCCTTATCAGCGCCTACTAACCAGTTTAAGGGATACTCCTGGCCGGGAAATGATAGAAGTACGTCAGGGGGATGGACTCACCGTACTTACGCCTGGTGAGACGGTAAATGTAGTTATAGCCGGTCTGGGAGGGGATGCTATGGTAAAAATCCTGTCCCAGGATTGGGAGAAAGCAGGCAGTTACAAAAGATTTGTATTTCAGCCTATGAGCCGACCAGGTCCTTTACGTCGGGAGCTATCTCAAAAAGGTTGGCCAATATTGGACGAAAGACTGGTTGAAGAAAATGGACGATTATTTATAGCCATGAGCAGTTCGCCGGGGAATAAACCTTACCAATTGTCGGCTCTGGAAATTGATATAGGCCCGTTTTTGCTACAAAGTGAAAATAAATTACGAACCCCTTATCTAGAATCTTACCTGCAAAAATACAAGGTGGCTTATTCGGGGTTATTAAGGGCTGGTACTATCCTGGATGATTCCCTTTTGGATGAATTCTATAGTAAAATTAAGGAACTGGAGGCGATTCTAAGATGACAGTATGGGCTAAAGATATAATTACTCTGATGGAGGAAGAATTTCCTTTGCGTTTAGCGGAAAGCTGGGATAATAGTGGCTTACAGATAGGCAGTAGCGATAAACAGGTAGGGCGGATACTTATAGCATTGGATTTGGACTCTTTTGTACTGAAACAGGCAGTAAAACAACAGGTGGATATGATTATTACCCACCACCCTTTGTTTTTTAAGCCAATAAAGAATATTAATTATGCTTCCCCGTTGGGAAAAATGATTAAAACCCTCGTATCTAAAGACATAACGGTATATGCTGCCCATACCAACCTGGATGCAGCACAAAAAGGCTTGAACCAGGCTCTGGCCGAAAAACTGGAGCTAGTTAACATAGAGCCGTTATACCCGGCTAGCAGAGAAGTCCTATTTAAACTGGTGGTATATGTACCGGCTACTCATTTGGAGGAAGTTAGGGCAGCTATCTGCACAGCTGGAGCAGGCAATATTGGTAAATATGCTGATTGCACTTTTAGAGCACGGGGAACAGGTACATTTAGACCCGGGCAGAATACTAATCCTTTTATCGGTAAAACTGGTGAACTGGAAGAGGTGGATGAATTCCGCCTGGAGACTATAATTTATGAAAGTGACCTGAAACAGGTTTTAGATAGCATACATCAAGCTCATCCTTACGAAGAAGTAGCTTATGACCTTTATCGTTTGGAGAACGAAGGTCGGATGTTCAGTCCGGGACGTAAAGGGTGTTTAGTTGAGAAAACAAGTCTGCAAGATTACGCCGTAAGGGTAAAAGAACTCCTGGGAGTTAAATCGCTGCGGGTAGTAGGGGATTGGGAAAGTAATATAAAGAATGTTGCGGTTATAAGTGGTTCTGGTGCCAGCCTAATGAGTCGGGTTATCAATCAGAATATTGATTTACTGGTAACTGGTGATCTTAAGTACCATGAGGCCAAAGATGCTGAAGCTGCAGGGCTTAAAGTAATTGATGCCGGTCACCAGGGTACGGAAGCTATTGTAGTTCCCTTATTGATCGATTACCTGAAACCAAAACTAACCAACCAGAACCTGGATGTGGAATTGATACCATGTACCTCGCCTGACTGTATTAAGGAGATTTTTTAATAACTGGCCTCATCCCAACCTCGACTTGAAACGGTCGGCCGACCTGGCACTCAGACTAATCCTTGATTTAATAAAACTCGCTGAGTGCCAGGGGGTCTGCCCCTACAACTTCATTAGTGCCATTTGTAAATATATTCAAGCGTAAAAAGGGAAATCCAGATTATTATCGAATAGCCATAATTATATATGTATGTTTAAGAGGGGTATACATAATGCTTAAAATTAAGGTTAACAGCTTAAAACCAGGTGTTACCTTGGGAAAAGACCTGTTTAGCTATGATTCCAAGCTCTTATTATCCAAAGGAACAATAATTACCAGAGAACATCTGGATAGTCTACAGGCGCGTAATATTGAAGATGTATTTATAATGGATAGCAAGCCTATAATAAAATCGGGAAGACAATTTGAAGATGTTTATAGTGATTCTCTCGATGTAGTCAGATCGTTTATGCTGGAAGCGAAACTGGGCAAACCCCTTGAATTCGACGATATTAGTGCTATTACTGGTTTACTGTTGGAACAGGTTTTTGAAGCCAACGATCTTTTCCGCCAGATGCGACTAATGAAAGAAAAGGATGACTATTTATTTACCCATTCGGTTAATGTAGCCCTCCTATGTATACTTATGGGGCGATGGCTAAAATGTGAGCACGAAACCCTTAAAGAACTGGGACAGGCAGGTTTATTACACGATATCGGCAAAATTTTCATTGATGACAGTATTTTAAATAAACCTGAAAAGTTAACTGATGCAGAATTTGAAGAAGTAAAGAAGCATACCTTGCAGGGATATAATCTGCTAACTCAGTATAAATGGATAACCGGAAATGTTGCTAATGCTGCTCTTATGCATCATGAAAGGGCGGATGGTTCTGGTTATCCCATGGGAACTAAAGGTTACAGTAAAAATCTATGTGTTTCTATAGTTGCGGTAGCCGATGTATACGATGCCATAACTTCAGACCGAGCTTATTCCACTAAAAGATCTCCTTATACGGCAGCTGAAATTCTCTGGCAGGATTCTTTTGGTAAGCTTAACCCCGAAATTTCCAAAGTGTTTTACGATAAAATTACTAATTTTTATGTAGGTAATGAAGTTTTACTTTCCAACAATGAAATAGGAGTAGTAATATACGTTGATCCATCTCAGCCTACCAGGCCGATTGTTATGGTCGGGGATAACTTTTATAACCTGGCTACTGACCGTTCAATTACTATATTGGAGATAATTGATTAGCATTATTATCGAGTTTTTAGCTTTCCTAATTATTAATTGCCCAAAGATAGGCATTTAGGTGCATAAAGAGTAATAATAATGGTAAAATATATAATATCCATACTAAATTGAAATATTTTTAAAAAATATTAAAATATTTTGATTTAGTAGCAGGAATTGCCCTTTTTTTGGGGAATGTAAAATATGGTTAATAAATTTTAAAGGGAGGACTAGTCGTGAACAAATCGGAACTTGTTAAAGCTTTGGCGGAGAAGGCCGAGGTTACTCAGAAGGATGCTGCTAAAGCCCTGGATGCACTGGTAGAAACTATCCAGCAGGCATTGGCAAATGGCGACAAGGTTCAGATTATTGGCTTTGGTAGCTTTGAAGTACGTGACCGGAAAGAAAGAAAGGTTATTAGTCCGGCAACGGGGGAAGAAATTAAAGTACCTGCTACCAAAGTTCCGGCATTTAAACCTGGTAAATCCCTCAAAGAAGCAGTTGCAGTCAAGCCGGCCGCTAAAGGTGGAAAAAAAGGACCCAAAGGTGGAAAAGGTAAAAAGTAGGTTAAGACAAAAATAATAAAGAGGTATCTTATATACCTCTTTATTTTTTTTGACTAAATCAAAGAAGAAGCGCAAAGCACTTCTTCTTTGAAGGGGAATAAAAGGGGAAGTTACAAGTTTATAATGGGTTAAATGTTTTAGCTGTGCCAAAATGATGCTACCATATAACCAGCCCGCTAGTAGTCGAAAGATTCCAGATCAATATCCAGGGCGGAAGTATCAGCATCGGTAACAATGTCAGCCGTGCACCAGACATTTGGCACCACATTTCTTAGATACCAGCGGGTTGCCTCCACTTTTCCTTTATAGAACTTGTAATCATAGTGATCTGAACCCAATTCAGCCATTTTCTTTAAGCAAATCAGGGCCTGATCTAGCAACAGGTGTCCGGCATGCAGCTGAGAGGTAGCAGTTAACACCCGGCGAGAAAAGACTGGAATCAAGGCAGGGTTACTACCTTTCCATTCTACTAAGGTAGCCAGAATTTTATCGTATGCTTCCAAAGCCTTACCCAGGTTAAGGAATTCCTTTTCCAGGCCAACTGTATCTTTATTAGCAGCACAGAAATCCTTAATTTCTTGTATAAATCCAGCAAAGGCCGCACCTTTGGCCATACCCATCTTACGGCCTACTAAATCCAGGGACTGGATAAAGTTTGTGCCCTCCCAAATAGAGTAAATCTTCATATCGCGGGCGATTTGAGCTACCGGGTATTCCTCACAGAATCCATACCCACCATAAGCCTGAATCGCTTCCCCACATAGCCACCAGCCTTCATCGCTGGGATAAGCCTTACATAATGGGGTTACAATTTCAACATAAGTCTGGGCTTTCGCTCTCTCCTCCGGATTAGGATCATGTTCCCGAATATCAAAATTAAACAGGGCTTTCATCAACATGGCCCGGGTAGCTTCCATATAGGCCTTACCCATGATCAAGGTGCGACGGATATCTTCGTGATTTATAATGCTAACTCTATCGCCGCGGGGATTGGTAAAGGGACGTCCCTGTACCCGGTCTTTGGCATAATCGCGAGCATTATAGAAGGCATTAGCAATGCAGCAATGAGCCATATGGCCAGTTTCCATACGAGCCAGGTTCATCATCTGGAACATCTGAGCCATGCCTTCACCCCTGCCATCATTTTCTAACGGGTTTTTACCCAGCAGGTAACCCCGGCAATTGCCATTATCACCGAAAGCCAGGGCGGCAGTACAGGAACCGTGCTGTCCCAATTTATGTTCTACCCCGGTAGTAATTACATCATTATCGCTGAAGCTACCATCTTCATTAACCCAGAACTTGGGTACGATAAATAAAGAAATACCGGAAGTTCCTGGTCTGGCACCTTCGACCCGGGCCAGGTAAAGATGGATAATATTATCAGTAAAGTCATTGTCTCCACCGGTAATGAAGATTTTTTGTCCTTTGATTTTAAATATACGGGGATCATCAGTTGGATAAGCCTTGGAAAGGATGTCACCTACATCAGATCCGGCACTGGGTTCAGTTAGACACATGGTACCTGCCCAGGTTCCGTCCATCATATTGGGGAGGAAAACCTCTTTCAGGTCATCATCAGCAAAACTTTGAATCAGGTCGCCAGCTCCACTGGTCAGTAAGATATAGGAATAAAAGACCGGATTAGCTGCGCAAAGCAATTCATTTACCGCCCCACTTAATACATGGGGCATGATCATGGCATCCTCTGATTTATCAATGTTGCTGGTACCCCAGCCTTCTGATTGCAGTTTATGAAATAGGGGACCAAAGCTTTTTGGTAGTATTACTTTACCGTCTACCAGTTTTACCGGGTTAGTGTCACCGTCTTCATTAGTTGGCTCCACCACTTCCTTGGCCATTTTTAATATGGGAGCCAGGAAAGCCTTTACATCATCTTTTGAATAATAGTCCTTAAACTGATCGTAGTCGAATACTTTTTCGCTGGGGAGCCATTCCTGGATAACGAACTCCAGGTCTCTTGTATTTAAATAGGCGAAATTGGCAGCCATTAGATTTCCTCCAATCATATTGTTATTGTTTACTGCCTAATAGCGGATTAAATCTTCCCTTAAATGTATCTATCTATATCTATACGATTATTTCTTTAAGTACGGCTATATGTCTCTGGTCCAGAGTGAAGCCAATGCCGGTCCGGTACCTACGCAAAGCGAGGCTCCGCCAATGGTCTTACCCTGTCTTTCCAGTTCATAATACAGGGAAACTACAATACGCAGAGCAGTACAACCTACGGGATGGCCTAAAGCTATTCCAGACCCATTAAGATTGCAATTTGCCATATCCAACTCGATGCCATAGTCTTCCTTAAGCATCCGTCCCACACCCAGGAATTGTGCAGCAAAGGCTTCATTAATTTCCCAATAATCAACATCTTCAAACTTTAAGCCGGCTCGTTTCAAGCCTTTAGGAATGGCAACTGCCGGACCTAATCCCATAACTTCCGGGGCAACCCCCTCAGCTGCAATGTTTATCATCTTCATTAACGGTTTTACACCCAGCTCCGCTGCTTTGTCCTTGGACATAACTACTACTGCTGCCGCAGCATCGTTTATCCCAGAAGCATTAGCTGCAGTTACAACTCCACCCTTTTTAAAAGCCGAGGGTAACCTGCCCATGGTTTCCAGGCTGGCATCGGGAATCATATGTTCATCAGTTTCGTAATAACTTACACCTTTTTTGGTTTTTATTTCTACAGGAACAATTTCAGGTTTAAAGGTACCTTCCTTTACTGCCCGGGTGGCCCGCTGGTGGCTCATAAGTGCCAGTTCGTCACATTCCAGGCGGGTAATTCCATACTTTTCTGCAATATTCTCAGCAGTAAGTCCCATATGGCCTGGAACCAACCCATCAACCAGTCCATCGTGTAGCATGGTATCCTCAATGGTACCTGGTCCCATCCGGTAGCCTGACCTGCCTTTGGGTATCATATAAGGAGTAGCACTCATATTCTCTACACCAACTACCAGTGCTATATCGGTTTTACCTGTCATTATATTGGTGCAAGCAATATCCAGGGCCCGCATTCCCGAGGCACAGTTTTGATTAACATTACAGGCATTACTTCTAATGGGCAGGCCTACCGCCAATCCAACCTGACGGGCCGGAAGTGAACCCTGCAAATGGGGGTAAACTTGTCCCATAACAATTTCATCAATTATATCCGCAGGTATACCGGCTCTTTCTACAGCCGCCTTGCCTGCAGTAATGGCTAAATTTTTAGCCGGAACATCTTTAAGACTGCCAAGAAATTTGCCAATGGCAGTTCGACATGCGCTTACCATTACTACATCCTTCAAAAAAAACACTCCTTCCTCAATTACCACTAAAATATGAAGGGATAATATTTAATAATTTAGTAAAATAAAAGTTAGTTTTGCATGCCAGTGCGCCATGCAATAATACGCAGCAAAGAATTCTACAGTATAATACCACCCCCTAATAAATCCTAGATGCACCTGAATTTGTTATGCAAAAATTATGCCAGATTACTCGATAAGATAGGAATGCGGAGATATTGGGATTTTACTTCCCCGGAGTTATAGGAGCAGTGGCATGGAAAGGTAGCGATATGAGATACTTATTTTATAAACCGCAATAAACAAGAAGAACCTGCATCTCTTATTGAGATAGCAGGTTCGCAAAATGAAACATTTATGTCTATTATTAGAGGATTTTGCATAATTAGTATTTCTCATAAATTGCCTGGTAATTTACGGTTGTCATCCTGAGGCAAAGCCGAAGGATCTAAGACTCTTCGCTATTGCTCAGAGTGACATATAAGGAATATTGAATTATGCAAAACTCTAATCTAACTAATTTCATATTTTTTTAATTTTCTATATAGAACTGATGGATGAATGTTAAGTGACCTGGCAGTTACTGCTTTATTGTAATTATTTCTCCGTAGTGTCTCGCTAATCATTTGATATTCCAAGTCTTCCACAGCCTGGTTAAGTGAAAGCTCCTCAGAATTATTAAGGAATTTACCAGGTTGTAAGGTAGGTAAATACTGGGCCTGGATGATTTTTTGCCTGTCCAGGCTGGCCAAATTAATTGCCCGCTCAATTATATTTTCCAATTCTCTTATATTTCCCGGCCATTCGTAGGATTTTAACAGGGCAAGGGACTCTTCATCCACTTCTTCTATTGCTGTCCCCAGTTTTTGATTAATCTTACTAATAAAATGTTTTATCAGGATTTCAATATCGTCCAACCGATTTTTAAGCGGAGGTATAAGAATTGATACTACGTTCAAGCGATAATAAAGGTCTTCTCTAAAAGTACCCTGGGCTATGGCCTCTACTAAATCAGTATTAGTAGCTGCAATTATCCGGACATCAGACTGTATCAGTTTACTACCCCCGATGCGTTCAAATTCCCTTTCTTGCAGGAAGCTTAATAGTTTGGCCTGCATCATCAGTGGTAGCTCACCTATTTCATCCAGGAAAATAGTTCCCCCATGGGCGAGCTCAAATTTTCCCATTTTTCCGCCCTTTTTAGCTCCGGTAAAAGAACCTTCCTCATAACCAAACAATTCTGATTCCAGCAAGTTCTGAGGAATACAGGCACAATTAATACGTACAAAGGGATTGTCACGGCGGTAACCGCTGTTATGTATAGCATGGGCAAATAGTTCCTTGCCGGTTCCGCTTTCGCCGATAATTAATACATTTGATACATTATTAGCTACCTGGGCACACAGGGTTTTAATTCGTACAATATTCTGGCTGTTACCGATAATATCATCTAATGTATATTTGCCATAGTATTTGGCGTCTTTTTCAACCGAATTACTATTTTGTAGGTTATTCATATGCTGAACCATAATTCGTGCTGCTTCCATGTCCAAGAAAAGGGTTTTGGCCATAGCCCCTACTATTTCCCCTTCGTTATAAATAGGGACACGCATAGATATCATTTCTTTATGATTAACGCAACATAGTTCGCACAGATTGGTTTCACCGTTTGATATGGTATAAGGTAGGCGCGAGCGGGGTATTACTTCGTTAACGGGTTTGCCAATCAGAGAATCCCGGTCCACCTGCAGTATATCGGCAAAGGTTTGATTGACCAGGATAATTTGACAACTAGTATTAATATAGAGCACACCCATATAGGGGTTTTCAATCATATGCTGAAGTATATATAGCATCTGCTTATCGTTCATATTCATTACTATAAAAACTCCCTTTATGATAACTCTTCTCCAAAATATAACATAAATGTGGAGGAAATGAAATTATAATCATGCGAGATGTGATGAAGAATGGAGACGTTAAGAGTAAAAAAACCGCCGTAAAGGCGGTTTTCTTAACGAAGTAAGTAAATCTATAAGCGGAGTTCTGTATTTGATAGCCATCTATCTGGGATACCAGTTACCTGGCACCTCTAGCGACCAACCCGGGAACGAAGCGGGCTACTTCATGGTTCCCCTATTAGGTCTTGCTCCGGATGGGGTTTACCGAGCCATTTAGTCACCTAAATGCTGGTGAGCTCTTACCTCACCTTTCCACCCTTACCGAAAACGGAGACCAGAACCCGTCAACCAGAAAACTTCCGACTTCAACTTCTGACTTCCGACCTCTGACCTCCGCTCCCGGCGGTTTGTTTCTGTGGCACTTGCCTTGGGGTCACCCCCACTGGACGTTATCCAGCACCCTGCCCTGTGGAGCTCCGACTTTCCTCAGGCCTTAAAGGCCTGCGACTATCTGATTTACTTACTTTATTTCTTTTAAATGCAGAAACTATTATAATGAATTAAAGATAGTTTGTAAAGCTTTGCTGGAATTGCAGATTAGAGTTTTGGGGTTTTTGTAGTGGGAACACTATTTTTATCAAAAATTATGTTTTTTAAGCAGGAAATTGATTATATATAGAGAATAACTACTTGATAGGACAGGGAACGTGTTTGAATTTGTTGTACCCATCGGGTGATAAGCTCCCTTGTTTTAGTATTGGTTAAGTAATACAATATTTTTAATAAAAGAAGGGAGAGGGGGGGGAAAAAAGTGTTGGCATTATTCGGCTCATCAGGATCCGCGGCGCCGGGAATCTGGGGCAATGGACTATTTACCTTCTTAATGATATTACTGGGAATTTTTATATTCGTTAAGTTTTGCGGCTGGGCCAAGAAGTTCCAGCTATCGGCCGGGTTTAAAAAGATAATTTTTATTCTGACCGGAGTAGGACTGGTAGTTTTTAACGTTATGTACAGTATGGGCAATAAACAGTTTACTAGTAGTGGAGATTTGAACGGAGCTCTAGTTGCTCTTCTTGCCTCGATGGTATGGGTGTTTATATTTGCATTTGCTCTAATGGCTGAAACTAAAGCGGAATAAACATAATGAAAAAAAGAGGCGGCTTCGGGCCGCCTTTTTTTATATTTTATAGACCAGTGTTGCATACTTTTAAAAAGACATTGGAGGTCCGGGCATGAGTAATGAGGAAACGGTATACCGCTTAATTTACCGGTATTCCCCGAAGACAGGCATAGAGGAGTTTCGGGATGTAATAATAAATGAAGAGTGTTTTAAGGTTTATGTTAATGAAGTTTTCTATAAAGACATATGTTGTACTCCTTCTCACCTGGATGAATTAATTATTGGTCATCTTTTTATGGAGGGTCAGGTTTCAAGTAGTGATGATATTAAAACGATAGATATTGACGATAACACTATAAATGTAAGTTTAATTTCCCAACCTGCGATGCCCAATCATATTGGGAAAACTCCGGATATCTATTGTCCAGCGGCATGCATCAGCTATCTGATGCAAGCACATCTTAATGTCTCTTTTTTGCATAAGCAAACCGGAGGTGTTCATGTAATGAGCCTGGCCAATCAGGAAGGATTACTGATAAGCAGGGAGGATATCGGTCGGCATAACGCGGTAGATAAGTTATATGGATATTGTTTATTAAATGGAATAAGCTGCTTCGACAAAATATTTCTTAGCAGTGGGCGGATTAGTCACGAAATCATTCAAAAACTGACAGCGATGGGTATACAACTGGTTGTTTCCCGGGCAGCAGTAACCAGCCTGGCTCAGGAAATAGCCCAAAAATCCGGAATTACCATCCTGGGCTTTGCCCGGGGTGAACGGTTTAATATCTATACCCATCCTCACAGGATACTGTCTCAGTCGGGCAGGTGATTATGGTGGAAAAAGTAAAGGTAAGACTTATTTATCCTGATGGCAGCTATTATGAGTACTATACTTTTACCGGAGTTAATCTCTGGCATAGTATGGCCGCCAATGGTATTGATGTAGCTGGTTCATGCAGCGGTCGGGGTACCTGCGGGAAGTGCAAGGTGCGTATTGAGGGGCAGGTCAATGAGATAAGTGAAGAAGAGCGAGAATATCTGCTGGCGGAAGAAATTAAAACCGGGGAAAGGTTAGCCTGCTATTGTTATATTAACGAAGATGTAGATGTTTACCTGCATTATGGTGACTTTGGTTCTGATGTAAAAGTAAAACTTTTTAAAGAAATTAACAATTTACCATCGCGGGTTGAGCGCCGCCAAATATTTATTCCTGGCTTAGATAAAGAAGCTCCGATTCCTTTACAGCGACGTATTAAAAAAGCTTTGCCCGGGGTAATGCTGCAGCTGGGTAGCAGCAATTGGAATGAATTATCCAGTTTGGATAGGGTCGGTCGTCCCGCTCTGGAGCTTTATGGTCTTATTTTTGATTCCCAACTGGTAAGAGCTATAAGCCGGGAAGAAAAAAGTGCTTATGGAATAGTCCTGGATCTGGGCAGTACCAGCCTTTTTGCGGCTCTGGTAGACTTGCAGGGTGGGAAAGTCAGGGGTATGACGGCTAAAACTAATATGCAACGGGTATATGGAGCAGATGTTATATCCCGGGTTAGTTACTGCCTGGATAATCCTGATGGGCTAACCCGTTTGCACCAGGTCTTAATAAATAATATAAACGCCGCGATTGAGGAATTGCAGAGGGATGCAGAAATAAGCCCTCATGACATATATGATTTTGCAGTTGTAGGAAACCCAGTTATGTTGCATTTACTGCTGGGTATAAACCCGTCCGGTTTTGCTGCTGCACCCTATAGTGGAGTAATAGTGGATGAGCTAAACTTCAGCGCCCGCGAGCTTGGTTTTACTGCCGGTGATAACGCCATGGTCTACATTCTACCCCAGGCTGGGGGATTTATTGGTGCTGATACCATAGGCGGATTGCTTACACTGCAGTCGCAAAAAGCTGGTATCTACCTTTTTATAGATATTGGTACTAACGGTGAGGTAGTACTCTGTAAAAAAGGCCAATTCTTTGCCGCTTCTGCTGCTGCAGGTCCAGCCTTTGAGGGTGGGGGAATTAGTTGTGGAGCACGGGCAGGTGCAGGGGTAATAGACCGGGTGGATTGGGACAGTGATGGTAAACTGCAATTTCATATCCCCGGTTCTCAAGTAGCAAATGGTATTTGCGGGTCAGCTATTATCGACCTGATAGCCTGCATGTTGAAGGCAGGATACATAGATGATAAAGGTATTATTACTAGCAAAGCAACTGAGCAATGGGTTACCCGAGGTAGTGAACGGGGGATGGAAATTGTTTTACTGGATAGCAGAGCAGGTGCACCGATAGTAGTGAACCAGGAGGATATCAGGCAATTACAACTGGCCAAAGCAGCCTTACGGACGGCAATAGATATTGTTATGGAGGAAGCTGAAGTAAGCCTGCAACAACTGGACCATATCTATATGGCTGGTGCTTTCGGTAGTTATATAGACCCGGAGAACGCTATGTTAATTAAAATGATTCCTTCGGTTGATCTCGAAAAAGTGGTTAACATAGGTAATGCTGCTGCCCAGGGAGCCATGCTGGCCCTGCTTTCTGATAAAAAACGGCGGGAGGCCAGAATGTTGCAGGATAAGGTTCAATGTGTAGAGTTAGCTCACTACTGCGGTTTTCAGGAGGAGTTTATTAATAACCTGAATTTCTAGAAATCTCCGGTTATAAAGCGTAGCCCAAAAAGGGAATTTTGTTGTCTTTGCAGAATTGTTGGTATATATAGAAATTTAAGGGGGTTTGAGGGGATGAAACTAGAAGGAAAAGTTGCTGTAGTTACTGGTGGAGGTACCGGTATTGGTAAAGGGGCAGCCATTGCCCTGGCTGAGAACGGCTCGCGGGTACTGGTTACGGGACGACGGTCCGGTCCTTTGGAGGAGACGGTAGCAGAAATAAAAGAAAAGGGTGGAACCGCTCTGGCCTGTCCAGGGGATGTAACTGTTCGAGCTGATATTGAGAAAATACGCGATTTAGTTAAAAGTGAATGGGGTCGTCTGGATATCCTGGTTAATAATGCGGGGTCGGCTATGCGCAAGCCCTTCCTGGAGACGACTATGGAGGATTTTGACTATATGTATCGCATTGACCTGCGCAGTGTTTTTGAGGTATCACAGGTGATGGTACCCTTAATGCAGGAAAGTGGTGGAGGCAGTATTATAAATATATCCTCCATACTGGGTACTCTGGGGGCATACCAGTCCACTGCCTACTGTGCCATGAAAGGTGGAGTGGTAAACCTTACCCGGGCTATGGCAGCAGACCTGGGCCCAGTAGTCAGGGTTAATTGCCTTTGCCCCTCCCATATAATAACACCCATGTTACAGGGCGAGATTAACCGCCTGGAGGCAGCAGGGAAAATGGATAAACTGAATCGGTTGTTTCCTATGAAACGGGTTGGATATCCGGAAGACATGAACGGAGCCATTTTATTTTTTGCCTCGGATCATTCAAGCTGGTTAACCGGAAACATATTCCTGGTTGATGGCGGGCTAGCCTGCTACGTGTAAATATATCACGGGGATACCCTGAAGGGACAAGGGGACAGGTCCACTGTCCCATCGAAAATGGGACAGTGGACCTGTCCCCTTGTCCCTATATTTAATTCGTTTGAGCTTTGCTTTAAAATAAACTAAAATAATTTAGACTTAAGGTTTTGGCATAATAAAGCCAGATAATAGATAGAGGATGGTTAAGTCATGTTACAAGACTATCATGTTCATACGCTGGCCCATGGTGAGTATCAGTATACTTATGACTGGTTGAAAAAATTCTTAATCACGGCCCGGGAACGGCAAATTTTTGAACTGGGGTTTGCTGAACATGATGAATTCGTGTCCCAGATAGATATCAGTGTATTAAAGCGTCTGCAGGAAGAATTCCCAGATATAAAATTAAAACTGGGTTTGGAAGTAGATTATATTCCCGGTCGGGAAGACTATATACAACAGCTTGAGCAGAGCTGCGATTTCGATTATATTATTGGCTCGGTTCATTTTATTGATGGCTGGGGATTCGATCATCCCGATTTTCGACATTTATTTGAGGAAAAGGATATAGATCAGATTTATGGCCGTTACTTTGAACTGGTACAAATGGCAGTAGATTCCGGTTTGTTTGATATAATCGGGCATTTGGATTTGATAAAAATCTGGGGTCACCGCCCCCGCCAGAATAACATATTGTTTCACGTGAAACAATTACTCAAGAGTATTAAAGCTGCCGGTATGATAATAGAAATTAATAGTGCCGGCTTGCGTAAACCGGTTGGGGAAATATATCCCCAGCAGGAGATAATTGACCTGATAGCTTCTAAACAGATTGCGGTTACACTTGGCTCTGATGCGCATCACCCCCGTCAAGTGGGTGAAGGGCTGCAGGAAGTCCGGGGTGTTTTGATAAATGCTGGTTTTACCCATCTGGCCAGCCTGCAACAGCGGCAGGTAAGTATGCGGACCTTAAAATAATGACCTGAAGGAGAACACTAAATGAAGAGCATTGCCATACTCATAGTTAGTCTAGGAATTATACTTTTAGCAGCAGAACTATTTGTTAATGGAGTCGAATGGCTGGGTAAAAAGTTTAACCTGTCGGAAGGAGCAGTGGGAAGTGTTCTGGCAGCAGTTGGTACTGCTTTACCGGAAACCATAATACCAATTATTGCTATCGTTTTTGGCCGTGGTAACGAAGGCCATGATATAGGTATTGGAGCTATATTGGGAGCACCGCTTATGCTTTCTACCCTGGCCATGTTTGTAACAGGTCTGGCAGTAGTTATATTTCGCCGCCGCCGTGCTCATGGCTTAAAAGTAATGGCTGATTATTCTACTATGTCCCGAGATTTACTGTTTTTTATGATCATCTTTGCGGTGGCAATTTTGGCCGGTATGATTCCCCCTGCCCTGCGTTCATTGCAAGTGGGTATTGCAGTGGTAATGGTAATTTCTTATATTTTATACGTGCACTTCATGTTAAACCAGGAAAGGGATCTGGAATCGGATAATCAAATGCCTCCCTGTTATTTTGATCGCCGCCATGCTGAGTTGCTCTGGATTATTATCCAGGTTTTGGTGGCCCTGGGCATTATGATATTGGGAGCTACTCTTTTTGTGGAATCGGTTAAAGTGGTTGCCCACACCTACGGCGTTCCTGCCTTTGTTCTGGCCCTGATTATTACTCCCATAGCCACGGAACTTCCCGAGAAATTTAATAGTGTCATCTGGGTATCACGGGAAAAGGATACCCTGGCATTAGGTAATATAACCGGAGCGATGGTTTTTCAGAGTTCCTTAATTCCAGCTTTAGGTATCTTTTTAACTGATTGGCAGCTTACTAGCAGTGCCCTGGTATCAGCTAGTCTGGCCTTGCTATCAGCTCTAATAATATTTGTACAACTGCGTACTCGTAAACATATTAGTGCCCCTATTTTAATGGGCGGGGGGTTAATTTATGCTATCTTTTTAGTTGGAGTATTTAAGGGTATTATCTCTTGATATACTGTACCGGTTGACGTCAGATGTGTTAACTGTTAATTTGGTGGAAACTATATATTAAGGAAGTGTTAATATTGGCAGATGTAACCAATCCCTATGATAAGGCTCATGAGTTGGCTCGCGCTATTACCGGAAGTGAAATATACAAGCGGTATGTGGCAGCAAAATCGGTAGTGGAAAAAAATCCAGAGTACCAGGAAAAGATTTTAAAAATCCGTGAACAGCAGATGGAGTTTAACCGGGCTCAAATGTTGGGCCAAGAGGTGAACAGTGATAGTGTCCTGGAACTTAGCCAGATGTTTGCCAAAGCTAACCAAATTAAAGAAATTGCCGAGTTTTTTAATGCCGAAGGCGCTTTTATTCAAATGTTTAATGACATGATGGAAATTATCCAAAACGCGGTGGAAGTTGGTTTTAAATAAGGAAGCAAGGGGACGGTTCTTTTGCTTCCATTCATGGAAGCAAAAGAACCGTCCCCTTGCTTCCATGAGTAGGAAGGTAGTTTTAAAGGAGGAAATTATATGTCATATGTAAGCGAACTAATGGAACGGGTAGTTCGGCGTAATCCGGGGGAGCCTGAATTTCACCAGGCAGTACACGAGGTATTGGAATCACTGCAGCCGGTAATTGACAGGCATCCGGAGTATATCTCAAGTGGGGTATTAGAAAGAATAGTAGAGCCGGAAAGGCAAGTAATTTTCCGGGTTCCCTGGGTTAATGACCAGGGAGAGGTTCAGGTTAACCGGGGATTCAGAGTGCAGTTTAATAGCGCTATAGGGCCTTATAAGGGTGGATTGCGTTTTCATCCTTCAGTTAATCTGGGTATTATAAAGTTTCTCGGTTTTGAACAGGTTTTCAAGAACTCCCTTACTGGCCTGCCCATGGGAGGAGCTAAAGGGGGCAGTGATTTTGACCCCCGGGGCAAATCAGACGGTGAGGTAATGCGCTTTTGTCAGAGCTTTATGATTGAACTTTATCGCCATATTGGGCCAGACACCGACGTACCCGCAGGTGATATTGGAGTGGGAAGACGCGAGATTGGTTATCTTTTTGGACAGTATAAGAGAATTGTAAATAACTTCGAAGGTGTTTTCACCGGTAAAGGCTTAAGCTGGGGAGGAAGTCTGGCTCGCCCGGAAGCTACCGGTTATGGTACGGTTTACTTTATAGAAGAAATGCTCAAGGCAAAAGGAGATAGTATTGAGGGCAAGACTATCACTATTTCCGGATACGGTAATGTAGGAACCTTTTTTATAGAAAAGGCTAACCAGCTGGGAGCCAAAGTAGTAACTATCGGTGATGAATTCGGTTATGTTTATGATCCCGAGGGGATAAAGGGTGAAAAGCTGGATATGTTGATGGACCTGTGGTGTGTTTACCGGCGCCCCGCTCGGGCTTATGCTGACCAGTTTGGACTGCAATGGGTGGAAGGTAAATCTCCCTGGGAAGTTCCCTGTGATATTGCGGTACCAACTGCTACTCAAAATGAATTAAAATTTGAAGATGCCGAAAAGCTTATTGCTAATGGTTGCATCTGTGTAGCTGAGGCTGCAAATATGCCTTGTTGTGCTGAAGCAGTTGAGCTTTTCCTGAAGAAAGGCATTCTTTTTGGCCCGGCCAAAGCAGTAAATGCCGGGGGAGTATCAGTCTCCGGCCTGGAAATGTCGCAAAACAGCATGCGCTACGCCTGGAGCTTTGAAGAAGTAGATGCTAAATTAAAGGATATCATGGTCGACATCTACCGTAAATCCAGTGAAGCAGCCCGAGAATACGGTATGGAAGGAAACCTGGTAGGCGGCGCCAATATAGCCGGTTTTACCAAAGTAGCAGATGCCATGATGGCCCAGGGAATCGTGTAGATAGTGAGGAGTAATAAGTCCGGTGCCTGTCCCCGGACTTATTTAGTATGGGGGTGAAGTGTGGTATAATTGCTTTCAGCTAGATGGGGAGGAGTATTTGAAATGGATAGAAAGATTTTCTTAATAGCTCTTTTAATAATGGGTTTGATATTGGCGGGATGCAAATCAGATGGCGTTCAGGAGCAGACCAGCGGTCAGGAGCAGGCCAAGATTATTGGTGAGGTAAATGGAGATAAGATAAGCCAGACTGAATTTGACGAGCATTTAAAGATTCTTAAACTTTTTTACGAACAACAGATGTGGGGGGGCTCGCAAAAATTAGATGAAAGCAAAGATAAAGAAACTATAGAGAAATTAGAAGAGCAGACTTTTAAAGAAATGGTTATGCAAAAAATACTCTGGCAGCATGCTAAAGAGCAGGATATAAAGATTAGCGACAGCGAAATTGATAAAATCATGAAACAGCAAGATTACAAGACATTCCTGGAGGAAAGCGGCCTGGATGAAAAATATTTTCGCCAGGAATTAAAAACCCAGCTGCTTTACGGGAAACTTCACGATAAGGTAACGGGCAAAACTAAAGTGAACGATGAAGAAGCTAAAGCCTACTATGAAGAAAATATTAGTAAATATAGTGAAGAAGGCGGTATCCAGATATCGCATATACTGGTAGCCACAGAAAAAGAAGCTCGTGACATTCTGGCCAAACTAAACGGCGGGGCTGATTTTGCTGACTTGGCCCGGCAGTATTCCACCTGCTCCAGTAAAGAACAGGGTGGTGACCTGGGGCCGGTTAATGAAGGCAGTAATTTGGTTCCTGAATTCAAGGAGGTAGCACTAAAACTGCAACCGGGTGAATTAACTAAAGACCCGGTAAAAACTCAATTTGGTTACCACCTAATTAAAGCCGGGGACAAGAAAGAAGCTCAGACCCCATCTTTCGAAGAAGTTAAGAACCCGGTCATGGCTGACTTAAAAAAGGAGAAAAAGGATAAAGCCTTTGCAGATTATCTAAAAAACCTGGAAGATAAGGCTGAGATTAAAGATTTGCGCAAATAAGCCTTAGAACCTTAGAAAAAGAATGCCGGGAGTTATCCCGGCATTTGTATTTACATTCTATTGCCTAAAAGATATAATGGAAATGATAATCATTATCATTTCCTCCGACGACCAGGATTTTAAAGGAGCAAGGCATGAATAGTATCAAAGAGAAACTTAAAGACAGTAATTATAGAATTACCGGACAGCGGGCAGCAATCCTGGAAGTTATGATGGATAACCAGGGTAAACATCTTAGCGCCGAAGAGGTACTGTATAAAGCACGGGAAAAGATGCCCAATATTGGTATAGCTACCGTATATAGAACCCTGGACAAATTGGCCAGTATTGAAGTGCTTTATAAAACCATGTTTGATGAAGGACGTTACCGTTATGAGCTCTGTGATGAAGGAATGCACCAGCACCATCATATTATTTGTATAGATTGTGGCCGGATTACTGAAATGGAAGATGACCTGCTAAACATACTGGAGCAAAAGATTGAAAGTAAAGGCTACGAAATTATTGATCATGACCTCAAATTTTATGCTTACTGTCCTGAATGCCGTAGCGCGAAATAAAAATTTTTTATGCACCCATTGATAATGATTATCAATGTCTAAAAAAATGAGGTAACATATGGCAATCGTATTTATTGGTCAACCTAATACTGGAAAAAGCGTTATATTTAATTTTCTAACCGGGGCTGAAAACATTGTATCCAACTATGCTGGAACTTCAATGGAGATAAGTAAAGTAGTAGTGGATTGGGAAGGCAAGAAGGTTAGTGTTTTTGACACCCCTGGAGTCTATTCCCTGCATACCTCTGACCCGGCTGTAGAACAGGTAAAAAAGCTGCTACAGGAGGAGAAGATTGACCTTATTATTAATGTGGTAGATGCCAGCCGATTGGAGGTCAATCTTGCCTTAACCCTTGAATTATTGGAACATTCATGGCCAATTGTGGTAGCGCTTAATCAGGTTGACCAGGCCGAAAATCTCGGTCTTAAAATTGATAGCCAGGCTCTGGCAGGTCTCCTGGGTTGTCCAGTAATTGAAACTTCCACCCACAATAGCCAGGAGTTAAAAGCTATCATTAATAATTATATTGTAAAAGGAATTGCGGGGATAAAGCAGCCTGCCTTAATATCTTGCACTGCTTGTGGTAATGCTGGTATGTGCAGTAATTGTACTATGGGCGAAGGTATCATGGAACGTTCACAAAGGGCCAGGATAATAGCTGAGCAGGTTGTAAATACGGCTAATAAGAAGCATTATGGTTGGCTGGAGAAAATGCAGACCCTGATAGATGCCCCTTTTCCGGGAGTACTTATTCTGTTCCTGGTAGGATACCTGGGTTTTGTATTGTTGCTAAAATCCATTCAGCTGGCGGAAGGTCCCTTGACCGCGCTACTACAACCGGTTAATCACTATATAGCAGCATCAATTAAATCTTTACTGCCACCGGGCTTGTTATCCAATATACTGAGCCTGGCGGTACCGGAAGGCTTAATAGTACCATTTACTATTGTAATGCCGGCTATGCTTATGGTTTCAATTATTATGGCACTTTTGGAGGATAGTGGTCTGTTGCCCAGATATTCCGTAGCCTTTGCCCGCCTGGGTAGTTTGGTAGGTATATCCGGAGAGGCAGTTATTCCTCTTTCTTTGGGCTTTGGTTGTCGTACTCCGGCAGTTGTAGCCACTAGAATGATAACCCGGGAACGGGAACGTTTTATTGTTATTACTATCCTGAGCATAGTCATACCCTGTGCCGCGACTCTGGGCATACTAACTTCAGTTATAGCTGCTTTTCATGTTTCTCCAGCTATTATAGTTGCCACCATGTTAATCACTCTGGTAGTACTGGGGCTTATTCTTAATCGCCTGTTACCACAGGAAAAGCTTTTTGTCTGTGAATTACCCCCATTAAGGATTCCCACCTGGGGTAACCTGCTAAATAAAGTAAAGATTCGTTTTGCCGGGTTTTTTACCGAGGTTTTGCCTCTGCTATTAGTTATGAGCATAGCGGTACGGGCTTTGCTTGAATCCGGTGTATTAGAGCATTTATATGCGCTGGAAGGTATAAGCCGTTCTTTATTTGGAATACCGGCAGAGGCTTTGGTAGCAGTCTTAGTTACTATTTTTCAGCGTTACCTGGCTCCCCTGATTTTGTTGCATATGGCTCTTACGCCACGGGAGGCTACTATTGCTATTGCTATGATTAGTCTGTCATTGCCTTGCTTACCGGCCATGGTAATGATTGTTCGTGAAATTGGAGCCCGGGGATTGCTTAAGATATTGGGAATGGGATTTCTAACTTCATTCATAGTAGGAATAGGCCTGAATATTCTCTTGCCGGTTTAAAAGGAGGGGTAAAATGACTATTAATGAATTACTGCCGGGGCAGAGCGCAATTATAATTAAGATTAACAAGGGGGAAACAGCCCGTAACCGCCTCATGGCCATGGGGATAACCCCTGGTACCAACATAACTATATTAGCCCGGCATCCGTTCAGAGGTCCAGTTACAGTCGGCCTGGGTAACAGCCGTATGGCTATCGGCCAGGAAATAGCACGAGCAATCGAGGTAAAACCACAATAATATATCAAGGGGATACCCTGAAGGGCACACGCGATCCTTCAGGGTATCCCCTTGATATATTATCCTTTATTTATTTCCTTTACCAATTAGTATTTGCAATTAGACTATAACTCGCAGTTATGGTAAAATAAACGTCGAAATAACTGTCAACCCTGTAAATATGGAGGTATAAATATTATGCTTAAACTTGAAAATGTAAGCATGACGGTTAACAATTCCAATGGTTTCCGGCGAGAAATTATTCGCGATATTAATATTAATTTCGAACCGGGTAAGCTCTATGCCATAACCGGCCCCAATGGTGGCGGAAAAACTACTCTGGCCAAAGTTATTATGGGGATTTATCAGCATAGTGCCGGCAACATTTATCTTAATGGAGAGGATATCAGTCAATTGGGTGTTACCGAGCGTGCCCGCCGCGGGATTGCTTATGCCTTTCAACAGCCCCCCCGGTTTAAAGGATTGAACGTTTCGGACCTCATTAAAATTGCTGCTCCGGGCGTAGATGGTATGGGCTTACGGAAGAAACTACGAGATGTAGGACTTTGTCCGGAAGATTATCTGGACCGGGATATGGGCCCCGGGCTAAGCGGGGGAGAAGCAAAACGCATAGAAATTGCCCAGGTACTATCGCGTGATAGTGTTATCAGTATTTTTGACGAACCGGAAGCAGGGGTAGACCTGTGGACGGTACAGAGGCTTATCGGTCTTATAGTCCAAAAGTATCAGGATAATCCTGAATCAACAGCTATTATTATTACTCACCACGAAAATGTATTGCCTATTTGTGATGAAATTATTGTCCTGGAAGAGGGATTCATTAAATTACAAGGTTCTTCAAAGCAAATATGGCCGCTAATTAGGGATGATGTCCAATGCAAAATGAGAGAGCAATGTAGGGGAGAAGTATGTTATGAACTTTAAACCAGTAGATATGCAACTATTAGATGTAATTAGTAATATCAAGTCCATTCCTACAGGAGCTATCAATATCAGGCGGGATGGGGAACCGGTTATCCGGCAGTCTTCTTCCAATATTAAAATAGGTACCAATGCTGATAATAATGGTTTACTGGTGGAAATAAAACCAGGTACCCGTAATGAGACGGTCCATGTACCGGTGATTGTTACCAAAGCGGGATTCCATGATAAAGTTTATAACACTTTTGTGGTAGGTGAAGATGCTGACGTGACCATTATTGCCGGTTGTGGTATCCATAATGATAGCCACAGCGATACCGGCCATGATGGTATTCATGAAATAATAGTTAAAAAAGGTGCCCGTATGAAGTATGTGGAAAAGCACTACGGAGAGGGAAACGGGCAGGGCAAAAGGATATTAAATCCTACTACTAATATAATCCTGGAAAACGGTGCCATAGCTGAGATGGAAATGGTGCAAATCAAGGGTGTGGATGATACTATCCGTACTACTATTGCCCACATTGGGGACAAGGCCAGTTTAAAAATTGTGGAAAGGCTCATGACCCATGGTGAGCAAAAAGCCGTATCCGATGTCAGGTTATATATAGAAGGCCAGGGAGGAAGCGGTCAGATTCTCTCCCGTTCGGTGGGGCGGGATGATTCAGTCCAGGTTTTTAAAGCTGCCCTGGTAGGCCAAAACGAATGTCTGGGTCATGTTGAATGTGACGCTATTATAATGGATAAAGCTCGTATTCAGTCCATTCCGGAACTAATAGCGGAGAATGCCGAAGCGGTACTAACCCATGAGGCAGCTATTGGCAAGATAGCGGGAGAACAGTTAATTAAACTGATGTCACTGGGGATGACTGAAAAAGATGCTATTGATACTATTCTGGAAGGTTTCCTGAGGTAAACAGAGAGGGTGGGTGAAAATTGAACTTAAATCTTTTTAAAACCTATGTCAGGGTAGTGGAAACCCAAAATCTATCCAAAACAGCGGAAGAGTTTGGGCTCTCCCAACCTGCGGTTACCAAGCAGATACAAGGCCTGGAGGATATTTATGGAGTATTGCTGCTGGAAAGGTCGGGGCGGCGCCTGAAAACTACAGAAGCCGGGGAGACTCTGTATTATTGTGCTCGGGATATTATTAAGGCTATGGAAAAGACTGAGAAGGCTATGGAAGAAGTGGCAGAAAGCCGCCGGGGGAGTCTAAGCCTGGGAGCAAGCAATATTCCTGGGGAATATATACTGCCCCAGCTTATAAAAAGATTTAAGGAGAAACACCCTAATGTAAGCATTAGCATAGATATTGCCGATACGGAAAAGATTTTTTCTTGCGTAGCAGAAAGGGAGCTAGATGTAGCTATTGTTGGTGGATGGATTAATAACCGCAAAGTAGAAGGCTTTGAGTGGTTGGAAGATGAACTGGTGATAGTAATGCCAGAGCATCATAAACTGGCCCACTCAGGCGAGATTAACCTGGAAAGTATCGCCAATGATAAGTGGATATTCCGGGAGAAAGGCTCCGGTACCCGGAAAGCGGTCGAAGATTTGCTGGCGGCCCATGGGATTAAAAAAGAGGATTTGCATGTTTATATTGAAGCCGGTAGTACGGAAGCGGTTTTGGCCAGTGTTGAAGCAGGAATGGGAATTTCTATAGTATCCCGTTGGGCGGTTAAAAAGGCTGAAACTTATCGTAAGATTCATAGTGCCCGGATAAGTAATCCATTGGTAAAAAGACATTTTTATGTTATTTATCCTCGCCAGAAATCGCGCCGCAAATCAGTAAACAATTTTCTGGAGTATGTTAAAAAGCTGGAGGAACCCGGAAAAAGTGGAAACCATAATACTTAATATGAAAATAGACACTGAAAACACTGAAAAATATGAATTACACTGAATTATAATAAATATTGATTTATACCTAACACCTCAAACCCCATTTTCATGCTTGTTTGCGGCCTGAGGCCATGGCCGTTAATACGAAAATAGACACTATATATCACGGGGACGGTCCTTTTGATATATTTTCATGCTTGTTTTGCCGTGTGCCCTTTAGGGTATGGCCCCCGGCCATGGCGGTTAATAAGAAAATAGCGTGCTGGTAGCAGAAGCTTCACGCTAGACGGGTACACGGCAGCCTCCGGTGGGAAGTGTAGGGAACGGCCCCTGTGCCGTTCCGCCATGGGTTAGAAACAAAATACGGGGTTAATTATTCCGTGCGCCTCTCACTCCTCATCTCGTCTGCTTTCATCTAAAATAATTGTATTTTATTTTGCCAGGTGTTTGTATATAATGTATCTATTGCGCATATTTCTTGTGCACCTAAATCAAATCCGGAGGTGTTCTAATTATGTTACCGTTACCGAAAAAGTATTTTCTTACTGCAGCCTCAGCTGAAGGAGAAACAGAACTCACAGCCTTTGATGGGGCTTTGTTAAACGCCCGGGTGGGAAATACCAATCTTTTAAAAGTAAGTAGTATTTTACCTCCAGGTTGTGAATATGAACCGGAACTAATAATTCCCCCTGGTTCTCTTTTACCGATTGCATTTGGTACTATAACTAGTACGGTTCCGGGAGAGATTATTTCTGCCGCGGTGGCGGTGGGTATAAAGCAAAATAGTTTTGGGGTTATTATGGAATATGAAGGTAAATGTTCGGCAGAGGAAGCCG
>CAZAZH010000006.1:22128-38779 GCA_964489585.1 uncultured Syntrophomonas sp. | reverse complement strand
GCCTGGCAGTTAGCACCCGGGTACTGAAGAATAATATCGAAGAATTTGTTATGGCCGATGGGCGTCGGCTTTATCTGCTGGCAGAAGGCAGGTTGGTAAACCTGGCTGCTGGTGATGGCCACCCGGCAGAAGTAATGGATTTAAGTTTTTCCCTGCAGGCCCTATCACTGCTTTACGTAATTGAAAACCGCGACCGTCTGGGCAATCATGTCTATAATGTACCGGCAGAAATTGATGAAAGAGTAGCGCGTTTAAAATTACAGGCGGAAGGAATCCAAATAGACCAGCTTACCAGAGAGCAGGAGGAATACCTGGCTAATTGGGATACTAATCTATAGAGAAGCAAGTCAAGAACCTTCCCCAGTTGCTTACTTACTTATGAATAAGATTACCGCCTTTTTCACAAAATATTTAATAATTATGGTGAAAAGGCGGTTTTTATTTTATGGATTTAATAAACAAAAAACGCATTCTGCTTTTCTTTTCCATACTGCTTGCAGTTATGGCTGGAGCCTATATAATAAATGTGATTTCTACCCCAAAGACCCCTCCTTTAAAACCTGCAGGTGAGAATAATCCTGCTACCTATGTTACCGTGCGAGATAGCGAAGGTAAGATAATATTGGAAACCGGAATACCGGTTCGGGAGAAAGATGAATATATTAGTGACACCAATATTCATTATATAATCATCAGCGTATCAGGAAACCAGGCAGTAGCCCGGGTTCAAGAAAATCAATCCTCCTTAAACGAAAACCAGGATAGCCCCCCAGGTCTCTTAGCCAAATCATTAACAGCTGTTCCTGCTCAAGGATTTTTTGGTGGAAGAGGCCGGCATATGGTTATATATCATACCCACAGTGACGAGTGTTACCTACCTACTTCCGGAGTTCTTTCCCGGCCCGGTAATGGAGATATCTACAAGGTAGGCGAAGCCTTTAGAGATGCATTGGAGATGGGTGGCATTAGTACTACTCATAGCTATAATAAACATGATCCGCACAATATTAATGCTTACATGCGTTCCCGGCGTACCGCTGCCCGACTTTTAAAAGAACAACCGGATGCAGTCTTTGATGTTCATCGCGATTCCGCCCCTCGGGGGGCTTATCTGACCATAGTTAATGGAGTGGAAATTGGCAGGGTTATGATTGTTATAGGGCGTTCCAATCCTAACATGCAGACTAATCTGGCCTATGCTAAAAAAATTAAGGCCAAGGCTGATGAACTGCACCCTGGTCTAATGCGAGGAATTTTTTTGGGTAACGGAGACTACAACCAGGATCTCTATCCTACTGCACTGCTATTCGAAGTAGGAACTGAAAACTTAACCCAGGATGAGGCGGAAAAATCAATTCGCTGCCTGGCCGATGCTATTATCCGGGTGCCGATAAAATAGTTTAAGATTTATTCCTTACCTTCATGCCTTCGATAATGCCTAAGAAATCATGCAGGAAATTTGCTCCTCGAGAGGCAATTATCCCGGTAAGAATTGATCCAACATAAGGAATTGACAAAGGCATATCAAGTATTTTAAAAAAGTCTATTCCGGTCCCACAAGCGATAACTATAGTAATAAATATTGATCCCAAGCGATCAATATTTATTTTGTGTTTTTCCCACACCAGTTTTAAGGTTTCCCACACAGCTTCCGCTAAAGCTGCCAACAGTAACAGGTGTAAACCATTTATTCCTATCTCCATATTAATTCCTCCTGTAAATACCCGAAAGACAAAGGTATTAACTGTACAGTTCAAGAATGCTTGTATTAATATGTATGTACTTAGAGTTTTTACATATTTTATGCTAGAGAAGTTTTTATGGTTCCGATTAAGGAAAAAGGAATGGTAACACTGGAAGCGAAATGGCAGGTACTAATAGTAATCTGTATCGGTATATTTATGTCTACCCTGGATGGCAGTATACTTAACATTGCTAACCCTACCATTGCTAAAAGTATGTCCGTTTCCATGCAACAGGTACAATGGGTAGTTACAGCCTATATGCTAGTTATTACTGCGACCCTTTTGTTTTTTGGCAAACTGGGTGATCAAAAAGGCAGCAGCAAGATATATACCTATGGGTTTCTGGTATTCACAATAGGTTCCTTCTTTTGTAGCATAGCCTTTACCCTGCAATTTTTAGTATCTGCCCGGATATTTCAAGCCGTTGGAGCCAGTATGATGATGGCTACCGGTATTGGTATTGTCTCCAACGCATTCCCGGCTCAAGAGCGCGGCAAAGCTCTGGGCATCACCGGCAGTATTGTTGGCATAGGCAATATGACTGGTCCCAGCCTGGGCGGGCTCCTGGTCGCCAAATTTTCCTGGCCGGTAATATTCCTCCTTAACATTCCCATCGGCCTGGTGGGCTTTGTTCTGGCTACCCGCTACCTGCCAGTTGATTCTGCTACTCCGAAGCCTGTGCAAATCGACTTCAAGGGTAATCTATTGTTTGCCCTGGCAGCTACTCTGCTGTTGCTGGGCCTGGCCAAGAATACATCGATAAACTACAATCTTTTTTCCCTGGGTATTATTTTTATGCTGTTATTTATTCTGGTGGAGAGACGGCAGCCTTATCCATTACTGGATTTCCATCTTTTCTACATAAAAAACTTTACCTATGGAAATGTAATGGCCTTTCTTTCCTATGCTACCCAGACTGCTGCCATCTTTTTATTACCCTTCTATATGGATAGACTGCTGCATCTGTCCCCGGCGACATCCGGTTTGATAATGACTATTACCCCGGTAACGATGGCTCTAACTGCTCCTTTGGCAGGTAATCTTTCCGATAAAATTGGTGCTCCCCGCCTGACTTCCGCAGCTTTTTTACTTTTGACCAGCGGACATTTTATTCTTTCTACCCTGAGTACTAATTATGATTTACCCCGGATAGCTCTTGGTCTGTTCCTGCTGGGTATAGGTACGGGCAGTTTCGGTTCACCTAACAATAGTTCCATTCTAGGGTCTATACCTAAAGAAAAAGCCGGTTATGCCGGCGGCTTTATCGCAACGGTAAGAAACTTTGGATTTGCCCTGGGTATTGCGGCTTCTGTCACCACCTTTACCCTGCTGTTAAACCATAAAGCACAGAGCCTGCCATATATCTTGGCTTATACCGGAGCCAGCACCTGGGTATATCGAATAAACGCTGCTATCTGCCTAATCGGCCTGTTGTTATCAGTTATCAGTAGCCAGCATCGCCAACCAGTTCAAAATTCTTGTAAGAACTTTGACCAGTCAGTATAATTTTGATATAATCATTATGCATTATGCGCCTGTAGCTCAGTGGATAGAGCACCGGCCTCCGGAGCCGGTTGCGGAGGTTCGATTCCTCTCAGGCGTACCATAAGGAATCAAATAAGTCCGGGGACAGTCCCCGGACTTATTTTATAAAAAGATTCTCTGCAGCCAGTTTAAGGTAAGGTCTTCTCGTTCTTTGATATGCTCGGTAAAACGGTGATCGGCGCCGGAAATGATATGTAACTCGGTATGCTGGGTGTTTTCATAAATGTACAGGGCATTAGCCGGGTCAACCACCTCGTCCACAGCACCGTGAATGACAAGTGCCGGACGGGATGCGAGTTTTTGCAGGTAGTTATTCATATCATGATGGGCAAAGTCTGCTATAAAAGAAGGTTTTAACCAATAGCTACCTGCCTCATCCTTGATTTCCAGCTCTTCATCGGCCTTCAGGCGGGCAAATTCCTCTACTATGCCGGTAAAGGTCTCATGAAGCTTGACCGGTGTAGACCAAAAGATATACCCGGCCACTTTTTCATTATCACCGACTGCTGCCAAAACCGTACTCCCTCCAAAACTGCGTCCTAACAGTATCACTTGTCGATTATAGTTTGACTGCACATAATCAATAACCCGGCGCAGGTCCCGTGCCTGACTGGACAGACTAATATCGGCAAAATCTCCATCACTGGCCCCGCTGCCGGAAAAATCAAAGGCCAGTACTCCCAGACCTAGTTTGATAAGTTTTTCGGCAAAGGTGAATATGCGGCCACTATTTTCTTTGGCCCCCCGGAAGCCGTGACAAATTATGAGGACATAGCGGCAGTCACTTTCCGGCATAAATATATAGGCTGCCAGTTCACCCTGCCCGCCTTCGGATATACTAATATTCTCCACTTCCAACCTCCCTGGTATTATAATGGTTTTTTAGGCTTTCTCTGTTCGTCAGATTCATACCGTACCCGGTTTCTGCATATATCGCAGATAAATGTAGGGGCTTTTTCCTGGTTTACTAGTTTAGCATAATCTTGATGGTCTTCACCTACATCTTCTACCTTCCCACACATTAAGCATCGTGCCTGAATGTAGTTCATCCTTACCCCTCCCCATAAACTTCTTATAATTATTATACTAGTAAATCTCGGTTTTGAAGCAGATAATAATAAGTCCGGGGACTGTCCCCGGACTTATTGCTAGTAAATCTCTGTTTTGAGGCATACCTAGATTTTAAAATAGGATATAGCCTTTTGCAGGTTACCTATAATCAGGTTTAATTTATCCAGGGATGCATTAATTTCTTCGATTCCGGCCATCTGTTCCTGGGCTAGCTGACTAATGTTTTCAGCAATTTGGGAATTGTTTTCTGCCGCGTCAGTAGTTTTTTCAATAGATTCAATAGCAGTTTCAGCGCTGGCAGCCATTTCTTGGCTGGCTGCAGACATTTCTTGAATCTGTTCATTAACGGTAGAAACTGCCTTTATGATATGCTCAAATGCTTCTCCAGCACTGGCAACTACTTCGGTACCGTTAGCCACTTCCCTGGTCCCATCCTGCATAGCAGTAACTGCCCGATTAGCCTCTCCCTGGATTTCCTTTATTAAATCGGCGATACGTTTGGCCGCTTCACCGGATTCTTCAGCTAGTTTACGCACTTCTTCTGCTACTACGGCAAAACCTTTACCCTGCTCACCGGCACGGGCAGCTTCTATGGCTGCATTTAAGGCTAGCAGGTTGGTCTGGGTAGCAATATTAGTAATAAGGTCTACAATCTGCCCTATTTCCTGAGATTTGAACCCTAACCCTTCCACTATAGTAGCAGTGGCATTTACGGTGTGACTAATTACATTCATCTGATTAATTGCTTTTTCTATCTGCTGTTCTCCCTCTTGGGCCTGCGAAGTAGCTGAAATAGCTGAACCCGAAACCTCCTGAGCATTTTCCGCTACCTGCTGAATAGCTGCCGACATTTCCCCGATAGCAGCCTTGGAACGACTGGTCAATTCAGCTTGAACTGTAGCACTGGATCGCATTTCATTGGCTCGGGAGTTCATGTTTTGCATAGTTGCCGCACTCATTTCCGAGCTAGTTAAGAGCTCGGAGCTGGACTGGCTTACGTTATGAGTGAGCTCGTTAGTCTTTTTAATTAAATCAGACATTTTCTCTACCATTATATTTACCATTTGCGCCAATTTACCCGGTTCATCATTGGCTCGGGTAGGAATACGCTGGGTCAGATCACCTTCACTAGTTTTCTGAACAGCTTCACCAATACGGCGCAGGGGCGCATATACGGAAAAGGCTATTAGAAATGCAATTATAAAACCGACTAAAATACCAACCACGGAGTAAATAATCATACTGCTGCGAAAGTGCTCGACCAGGTTATCGTAAGGAGTTGCGGGTACCCCTACATACCATATACCAATAACGTTACCTTCCCGGTCTTTAATCGGTTCGTATGCTGTCTCATTCCAGGTTCCAACTACTTCAGCTCGGCCTATGTATGGTTCTCCATTTATTATAACCGCATCCTTGACCACATCAGAAACCTGGGTCCCAACCTGTCTTTCTCCATCCTTCATAACATTGGTGGATACCCGGGTGTCGCCTTTGAATATGGTTACCGTATCACCGGTTAGTTTACCGATTTCGTCAACTACTTGATAGTTCTCTTCCATCAAGATTCCGCCTTTGTATAAAAAGCCGTCCTTTATTTCCCAGTCACCAGGAAAAGCCATATCAATAATATGTTCACCTAATTCCAGATCAGATTTCAATTTTTCCTGGGCGGTAAAGGTTATTTTATCCTGCATTACCCAGGTGGCGTAAATTCCCATGACACCTGTAACCGCAGCCAGAATTAAGGTAAATGCTAGAATGAGGCGCACCTTAACAGAGGTTTTGCGAAGTAACCTCTCCAATCGCTCCAACAAATTCATTTGTTTATCTATTCTCCTTTCTCGAAATTGGTCCTACTCAAGTCAGGTGCCTGGGATTAACCGCCCCCGCTATTACTTTCTCCTTCAGGCAATAACCTGATGTAAAGAACCCTCTGGTAATTAAACGCCCCTATCACGTTACCATGGGCGTCATAGTAATAATTAGTGGAAGGCCCACCTACATAAACGCGCGCATCGCTTTCCAGAGCTAGTTGCTTTAGATAAGCTACCAGTTTTTCCCCATCAGTAAATACGATTTCCACCTTGATAAGTTGCTCTTTTTTCTCCTTGCTGGGGTGAATTAGTTTACTGGTATCAATTTTGCAACCGCTTAATGCTATTATTATGAGTAACAGGAGGCAGGTACAAACTAGTTGCCTTTTTTTCATCTTCCCCTCCTCCTTCTAATCCTTTGCATTTCCCTGCTGGAATGCGACCCAGGCCTAACCATACTGCTCCTTCGATAGCTCCATTGGCTCAGTTTGTTATTTGCCAAATAATGTACACTATCGACCGTAAATCTACGCCCTTCACCCCTCTCCCCTGCAGTTCTCCCGGTTAGAATCTCCAGTCCTTCATCAATATGTTCTACCGCCCAAATATTAAACATTTTATTCTTCACAGCTTCAACTATTTCCGGATCTAGCATCAATTGTTCTATATTTTGTCTGGGAATTATTACCCCCTGTTTTCCATTTAAACCTCTTTGCTGGCATACTGTAAAAAACCCCTCTATCTTTTGATTTACCCCCCCTACCGGTTGAATTTCACCATTCTGGTTCACAGAACCAGTAACGGCTATTCCCTGGTAGATGGGTACTTCTGCCAGACTACTTAATAACGCATATAGTTCTGCGCTGGAAGCACTATCTCCTTCAATACCCTGATAACTTTGTTCAAAAGTTAGGCTGGCTGAAAGTGATAAGGGTTTATCCTGAGCATACTGGGCTCCCATATAACCATTCAGGGTCAAAACTCCCTTGCTGTGTATACTACCACTCATCAATATTTCTCGTTCAATATTGACCAGACCCTTTTCCCCCATAAAGGTCTTGGCAGTTATCCTGACTGGTCGTCCAAAAATGTGGTCTCCTACCTCATGAACAGCCAGGCCATTTATCTCTCCTATACTCCAACTATCCACATTTATAAGCAGTATATTCTGCCTTATTAGTTCCAATGACCGTTCCTCTAGCATAGAGGAACGATGTTTTTTTTCTTGGATAGCTTTAATCACATGCTGTTCCTCAACCAGGTCCGCTCTATCTCGTTGAGCCCAGCTATTAGCCTCATAAATGATTTCTACCAGGCGGTTAAAGAGAGTAGTCAATTTATTTCTATCATCCGCCATTCGACTACTATAATCCACCACCCGAGCCACTGCCCCGGGGGTAAAGTGTCTTAGTTTTTCACTCTCACAAACTGAACTAATCAGTCGGGCATAATCACTAACGTGTTTACGACTACGCTCCATCTCCACGTCAAAATCAGCCCTGATTTTAAAAAGTTTTTGAAATTCTTCATCATAGGCATAAAGCAAATAATAGTATATGGGCTCGCCGATTAAAATAACCTTAATATTGGCCCGTATAGGTTCTGGTTGCAGGGTCTCAGTGTTACTTATACCTATTACGCGGCTTATACTTTCTACATTAATAGCCTGGTTTTTTAGTACCCTTTTCAAGCTATCCCACACATAAAAATTCTTTATAATATCGTACACGTGCAATAAAAGGTAACCACCATTAGCCTGATGGATTGATCCGGCTTTAATTTTAGTAAAATCGGTAGCCAGAATACCAAACTCACCTTCATACTCAATTTGTCCAAACAGGTTAGAATAGGTGGGATTAGTTTCAAAAACAACTGGAGCATGTTTTAGTCCAGAATTATCAACTACCAAATTAACCTGGTAGCGGCGCTCTGAGGTACGTCGGCTTACATGCCGAAACAAGTTAAAGGACGAGGGGTCCTCCGGTTTAGCGAATAATTCAAGATTATCCAGTAAGTCTTGCTGCATGTCTTCCAGGTAGCCAATAACTTCCCTAAAAGCACGATATTTTTTAACCAACTTATCAAAGTAGGGGGAAATTACGTTGCGGGCAGTTTCCTGCTCCAGGTCTTTAATTTGCCCCTTTATATCTTTCTCCAAATCCCGGTATTGACGAAAGGCTTCATTAAGTTTTTCCTGGACCAGCGAACTTCGCTTCATTAATTCCGCCCGTTCTTCTTCCGACATGCTCAGGTATTCTTCCTGGCTCAATGCTTCCCCATTTTTTAAAGGAACACTGCTTATCCCATTCTGATTACGAGATATGGTAAATCCGTAAGTTCGGGCTTCTTCATCTGCCTTAAGGTACATGCGGTTAGTCTCTTCTACAAATACAGTCAGAATTTGATTCTTTTTAAATTCGAAATCTTCACCTTCAAACGCCTGGCTTATATGTGCCATAGAGTTTTCCACCTGGAGCTCCAGGTCTTTTTTAAATTCCTTGCCTTTTCCCGCTGGCAATTCTAATACTTGTGGACAATCAGGCTTTTTAAAATTATAAACATAGCACCAATCCGAAGGAATCGGTTCCCGAGTTGCTTTTTTCTCCACCATCTCCCGAGCCAAAGTAGTCTTTCCGGTACCGAACGCTCCGGCAAGGTAAATATTATAACCCTGGTTATCTATATTTAAGCCAAAGTCAAGGGATCTGACTGCCCGTTCCTGTCCGATAATACCTCGCAAAGGTCTTACCTCGGCCGTACTATTAAATTTGAATATATTCGCTTTACATTCCTTACGCAGGTCCTTAGCATTAAGGCGGAATTTTTTATTAGCCAAAAATTGCACCTCCATAGGATATAATTCCAACTGCCTAGTTTTAAAGCTCCAACCAATTAAAATTCGAATCTCATTCCTGTTTCTCCCTTGATAACCCTCTGTCCCAATGCATTATAAAGACGGGCAGCAGCATAGAAACCGGTGCAGTGTGATACTATAATTTTAGAGATGGAGAATGAATCTAATGCCGCTATAGTCTGGTCTAATCTTTGCTGAGATGCACTTATTAAATGAGTTCCCCCAATAAAGGCGAGTACCTGGGAATTCCCGGTCTGCTGGCGAGCATGCTCGATTATATTTATTACTCCGGCATGAGCACAACCGCTCACAATAATTAATCCCTCAGGGTGATCAATTATCAGAGCACTGTCATCAAGCAGGGGGTCATCCTGCTTCTCCCCATTAATCACCATTTTAAAATTACCTCCGGTATCCTCAAACTGGCTGTTCCGTGGAATAGTTCCACTAATATATACTTCAGGAAAAATCGAACTGAATTCATCCCGTAGATAAAGTTTAGCCCCAGCCCCAAGGAGTTCATCCTGGCTAAAGCCGCATCCTATGTCTTTAAAATTATTTCCCCCCAGGGGTAGCGGGCGGTTAACAAAAATACCGGAATGGGCATAAAGCGGGCGTGATCCATACTGCTTAAAATATGATAATACTCCCCCGGTATGGTCAAAATGACCATGACTTATAACCAGAGCATCGACCTTAGCTAAATCAATGCCCAACTGCGAGGCATTATGATATAATGCCTGGGCGCTACCGGTATCAAAAAGTATTTTATGGTCATCAACTTCAATCAGGGCTGAAAAACCATATTCTCCGATGAATGCCGGGGCAGGAGTAGTGTTTTCGGCCAATATAGTTACCGTAGTTTTCATGAAATAACCCCCTGTAAAAATTTTTTATTTTTTAAATTGTGGGGACAGGCACCGGACTTATTGGACATATTGCCCGACCGATCACTGGCCCCCGTAGGGTGAATCCCATTGCTATATAACTACCTATTCCGGGCGAACACATGGGTTCGCCCTTAAAATTAAATGTAATGCATATATTTCTTCTATTTCTATCATATTCCTGCAAAATTATATAATAAGGCCATAGTTATTATACCGACCAGCAGGGTATAAAAGAGACTCCTCGTTTTTATAGCAACAAAAAAGGTAGGAATACATGCCCATAGATAGAGATTGCTGGGGCTAAAATGGATAAATCCTTTTGGGGCCAGAATGCTTAAAGCGGCTAGACCCCCTAAAACTGCAGGAGCTACAAACGATAACCATTTTTGCAGTAGTTGTGGGAATTCCCAGCGGGATAGTATGGCTACCGGGAGCATACGCGGTAAAAGGCTAACCGCTGAGACTCCAAATATCATTAAAATTATACTAGTATCGCTCATCAATAATTACCCCCAGAGTAGCTGCAATAATTGTAGCTATAATAATATTGGACATATTGGCCATGGTAGATGGAAAAACGTAACCTAACAATAAGCAGGAAATAGCACTTATTCCTGCTACCAGAGCATCACTTCGTTTACCTACTACAAATACCAGTAAACATATGTACATAGCCGGCAAAGCAAAATTTAAACCAATTTTATCAGTATTGCTAATAAAAGTTCCCAGTATAGCACCGCCCAGGCTACTGCTAATCCAACCGATATGGGAGGTAATGTTAAGCCCGGCCATATAAGAAGCAGTAGCCTCATGGTTTTGATAACGGGTCATAGCTACAGCATAAGTTTCGTCAGTCAGGCCATATGATAATAATGTAGCCAGACCGGGAGGAACATTTTTCAGATGTGGAACCATAGAGGTGGCAAACAACAGATAGCGCAGGTTAACCAGCAGATTAGCCATAATGATAGTAAAAATTGCCCCTCCCGCCTGCATAACTCCAATAGCAATATATTGGCCAGCGCCGGTAAAGCACATTAGTGACATTAGGCCCGCCTGAAATATAGTCATCCCCACTTGATTGGCCAGTACCCCAAAGGCAAAACCTAAAGGCAGGTATCCGAGGACAATGGGAAAGGCATCCTTAATTCCAGTTAATAGTTCTTCGTTTTTTATCATTATTTATAATACCTATGAATATGATAATTTATTAGGGCCACCATTTATTAGGTAGTCTGTGTTCATTCTGCCCTTTATTATTATCTTCATTTTTAAGCATCCATTCAAGGCCTGATAAATGATAGTAACAAATATCCTTCGGCTCTGTACCCCTGTAAAAAGCCATTTCTATCGTACGGGGACAGGCTTCGGTAGCCACCAGACCGCTATCCAGGCAGATATTTACAATATCTATACCCGCAGGACGGTTAAAATCTTCATCAGGAGCACCAACTGATGCTTCCCGCATAAAGTTAGCCCATATAGGACCTGCTATCACTCCCCCGGGCAAATTAACATTTCTATTCATATCGTAACCTACCCATACAGAACAGCATAAACGAGGTGTAAAGCCGGTAAACCATGCGTCCTGGTACTCATCCGTTGTTCCCGTTTTACCAGCAGCGTTTCGTCCTATAATGTTTTTTAAATGGGACCCGGTACCCCCAGGTTCCAATACCCCCCTGAGCATATCACATATTATATAAGCATTTTCTTTTTCAATAACTGATTTTTGTGAAATATGGTTTTCTTCCAGGGCCTGACCTCGTTTATTAGTTATTTTCAGAATATAGATTGGTTTGCTGTATACTCCCTGGTTAGCAAAAGTTGCATAAGCTGCTGCCATTTCAATCGGTTTAACTGCTACTGGCCCCAGTGGTAAGGATAATACTGGACTCAGGTCAGGGAAACCAAACCTTGTTGCATATTTTGCGGTATTTTTTGGTCCCAGTATATCATTTACCTGTACTGCTACCACATTATCCGAAAGCATAACGGCTTCCTTAAGCGTAAAGGGGCGCCAGTGATAAGGTTTATTTCCGTAATCAGTAGGACGATATAACTGACCATTGCTTAGTTTATAGCTAACTTCTTCGCACATCATAGTGTCAGCCGGAGTAAAGCCCTGCTCAATAGCCAGAGAATACATAAAAGGTTTAAAAGTAGATCCGGGTTGGCGCAGGGAATAAACCCGGTTATAAGAAGAGCGGCCATAATTACGCCCACCTACCATAGCTCTGAGGTGACCATTCCTTACATCTAAAGCCACCAGGGCTGCCTGTAATTCCTCATCCTGTCCCTGAAGCCCGGTTGCCACTGCCTGATTAGCAGCCTTTTGCATATCCAGATCAAGGGTAGTATAAACCCGTAAGCCACCCTGATAAACCATACGTTGCCCATATTTCTCTATAAGATAATCTTTTACCAGAGCAGTAAAATAGGGGGCATCACCAGCTATGGTGGAATTACGAGCATATACCATTTTTTTCTGTAGAGCTACCTTTTCTTGTCTTGAGTCTATTTTACCTTCTTCCAGCATTCGCTGCAAAACTACGGCCTGTCGCTTTTTCGCTGTCTCCGGATGCAGGTAGGGATTATTATTGCTGGGTGAGTTAGGTAACCCGGCCAGTAAAGCACACTGAGCCACGCTTAGCTGGTCGACGCTGCGAGCAAAAAAGGTTCTGGCGGCTACCTCTACCCCGTAAGCACCCTCTCCAAAATATATAGTATTGCAGTACATAGTAAGTATTTCGTCTTTACTATATTTTCGTTCTAATTGAATAGCATAGACCAGTTCTTTAATCTTGCGGGTAAAGGTTTTCTCATTACTAAGAAAGAGATTCTTGGCTGTTTGTTGGGTTATGGTACTCCCACCGGCTATTATTTTCCGGTACTTGATATTGGTAATTAGGGCCCGAGCTATTCCAACCGGATCCACACCATGATGGCGGTAGAAATTTTTGTCTTCAACCGCTATAATTGCGTTTACAAAATCCTGTGGGATCTGTTCTCGTTTTAAATTTATCTGGTTTTCCCGCGTAAGCCCGTTAATTACTTCACCATTAACATCCAGGACTACTGAAGCTTCGGGTAATTCCGCCTGCGGTAATTTCCAGGTAAAACCACAAATTCCCGTTCCCAGAAAAACAATAATTATCAACAGGCATAGTTTACGTTGCATAGTTCACCTCCTACTGCCTAAATTACCCATTTGCCGAATAATTAATCATAATTTTTGTTCTATTTTAGGAAACTAGATATATTCATGCATCATAACCCCGGGGTTGACACCATTGCTTAATTAAAGGTATAAAATATAAGGACTCCACATTTAATACTCTATCTTTAACAGAGGAAGGCGGTGGTGAAATGGAACCTATACCCCGATCGTCATATTTATCTTTATTTACCGACGTGGACAAATTAATAAGGAGGGTTACATTGCACCACTGGAGTATTAGTTAGCCCTCTAGCCAAACGGAGGGATAAGTATGATTAAGACCTATTTCTACGACTATGCCGAAAACACTATGTTTCACGATGTCGACCTATCACAAACAGAAGCCCTGCTGGCCAATCCTAATAGCTTACTTTGGATTGATTTATATGATTGTTCTTATAATGAATTAAACTATATTGGTGAAATTTTTGATTTCCATCCCCTGGCTTTGGAAGACTGTTTACAGCTTAACCCACGTGCCAAAATAGATAATTATGATGATTATAACTTCTTTGTTTTTCATGCCTTGCGCTATTTTGAAGATGCCGAAGAAGAGGATGAAATTAGCAGTATCGAATTAGATGTTTTTATGGGCGAGAATTATATAGTTACGATTCATCCGGTAGCATTGGCAGCAGTAGGTAAGGTTGCCCGGGTTTGCTTAAAAGATACCGATCCTATGAGCAGGGGTCCGGAATATTTATTGTACCGCATAGTGGATAATATTGTAGATGATTGTTTTCCTATTATTCATCGGTTAGGTGAGAGAATAGATGATTTGGAAGATAATATTTTCCTAAACCGGGGACAGACTATTACCGAGGAAATATTGGCTTTGAAAAGAACTGTAATTCTGCTACGCAAAGTATTAATACCCCAGAGGAGAATTTTTGGCAGTATTAATGGACGCTACTCATTTTTGGTTAACGAGGATAATGTTCCTTATTACCTGGATCTGGTGGATCACCTGGATAATATATTGGATAATGCCAATACCTACCGGGATCTGTTAAACAGCTCAACTGAAACTTACTATTCCATAATTACCGGTAGAACCAGTGAAATAATCACCGTGCTGACTATCATTTCTATTATTATGATGCCCTTAACCGTGATAACCGGTTTCTTTGGTATGAATGTTACCATTCCCGGTAGTGAGAATCCCTTTTATATATGGTATATAGTAGCGGGAATGGTTGCTCTGGTTGCCAGTATGCTTGCTTTTTTCCGCTATCGCAACTGGTTATAAAAAATAAAGGGTTTAAGGTTTTAAAACCTTAAACCCTTTTACTTTTTAAGAATACTTTATACAAATGTCACTAATCAGTTGGCCTATTTCGTCTACATAGTCTTGAGCCATTTCTATGTGTTCATACACTTCACGCCATTTAATAATAACGATTGGGTCTTTAACATTATCAAATAAATAAGCCAGTCCATTGCGATAAAGACTATCCTGTTTGCGTTCCAATTTATTAATCTCCTCACAGCATAAGAGGATTTCTTTCTTATTACTTTCCAACGATTTAAGCAGGTCAAGGGCCTTTTCCTGCAGTTTCAGAGCCTGGCATAAAACATCCACCATTTCCTTTACCAAATCATCCGGTTCTCCCGTCTTATATAAAATCATACGGTCAATAATACCAGTTATATAATCCAGTGTGGTCGCCAGTTTTTGTACCAGTTGGAAGGCATCTTCTCTATCAAAGGGAAGTATAAAACTGGTGTTTAACCTGCGTACCAGTTCCTGTATAATGCGGTCACCTTCGTGTTCCATAGCGGTTAGTTTGGCCATTTTGATATCCAGGTCTTTGTAATCATAGACAACATTCTGAAGAATGTCGCCCCCTCTGACTACTACCCGGGCACTTTCGCCCAAAAGCATGAATAGTTCATCATCTTTTCTACCAAACAACCGCATTTTTCTCCCCCTCTAAAGCCTTGAGCATTTTTACAAAACCTGCTAGATATTTATCATATACTATAGGCGTATTTATATCAAGATTTTTACAGGGCACGCAAGTAATCAGGACGGAGATACCTGCGGTCGTTTTTGCTAATAATTTCATTAATCAGGTCCAGCATCTTCTGTTTATCCTCAGGCAATCGCCCTTTTATGGGCAGATAATTGGAAGCATGGTTGCTGCGAAATTCTGTCCCTTCTACTTCTAAATGCTGTATCATAATCCGCATTTCATCCAGAATTTCAAAAGGTCCGGGTAGTTCAAATTCTTTTCTCTCCATCCGGCGGTATAATTCGGTACGCGGTACCAGCATAAGGGTTAAAGCGCCAATATAATCGGGGTTCATTTCGTTACATATCTCAGCCGTTTTAATAGCATGATCTACCGCCCGGGGAGTCCTTCCGGCTAAACCGAGCAATACAGTAACTGATAGCAGAATTCCCGCCTGCCGCACCTTTTTGCCGGCTTCCGCCATTTCCTCATAGGTGACTCCTTTACGGATATCCTTTAACAATTCCGGATCTCCGGTCTCCACCCCTAGATAAGCAATAGTTAAACCTTCTGCTTTCAAGGCTGTAAGCTCGGATATTTCCTTTTTCAGAATACTGTCAGGACTGGCATAAATACCTACATGACGCAGGCTGGGGAAGGTTTTATGCAATTCCCTTAGAATTTCCGAAAGGTCAGCGGTGTCCATAGCCAGGGCATCCCCATCAGCCAGGAATACCTTTTCCAGGTCACCGTAATAACGACCAGCCATGCGAATATCGGTCATTATCTCTTCCAGTGGTCTTACCCGATATTTTTTGTCTTTATACATAGCACAAAAAGTGCAGCGATTGTGAGTACATCCCACCGTACATTGTAAAATATAACTTCTGGCTTCGCTGGGAGGCCGAAAAATATTACCTTCATATCTCATAAACCCTACCTCCTTTATTGTCTTATAGTTTATACAAAATAATTGTTTTTGTGAAATTATTTACTTTTTTTAAATTATAATCTAGCCATATTTTTTATATATCAGTATCACAATAGTAACAGGTGCGAGTTTTAATTTCTATTTTTTTTGAGGGGGTTTTTTAAAATGGCGAGGAACAAAGGCCTTATGTCCGAGCAACTCAAGTACGAAATTGCCCGTGAGCTTGGTGTAGATCAAATCGTAGCTACCGAAGGCTGGGGCGGTGTAAGCTCGAGGGACTGTGGTAGAGTTGTAGCCAAAGCAATTGAAATAGCAGAAAGAAGCCTGGCCCAGCAGAATATGAAATAACTCGCATCTTTTCGGGGGTTAAATTAACCCCCGGATCATTTTATCCAGGAGGTGTTGTAATGATAACTGGTCAAACCCCGTTAGAGGAAGTACTGGAAATACCCGGAGCTATTAGAGTATTCGAAAACTATGGAATCAAATGTCTGGGTTGAATGGGCCTACGGTTTGAGACCATCGAGCAGGGTGCTCGTGCTCATAACGTTAACCTGGAAAATCTTCTAAATGATCTGTGTCAATTGCAGAGCAATAAGGGTTAAAACCCCTTATTGCTTTTT